>JACPFR010000008.1 GCA_016182905.1 Elusimicrobiota bacterium | reverse complement strand
TGGACGTCCAAACCGACTACTGTGGTAGAATGACTCATAGAGCCGTACACCTCCGTGTTGTATGCGGATAGGCTTCTTCCGAAGCAACCCGCGCATTCTACAACGACGGGATCAGGTGTACGGCTCGTCCATCTTATCTAGTTCCCGCGGCGGCGCCCCACCCCGACGGACGGGACGAGCTGGGTCTGCGGCTGCAGGGCGAGAAGGACGTCCGCGAACGTGTTGGGGACGATCTGCCCGCCGGAGGCGCCCACCAGGATCTCTCCGAGCAGGAAGGGCTCCGTCTGCAGGACCTTCAACGCGATGGGTCCGGGGCCGCGGAGGATGCTCCTCGCTCCGATGGGGATCCATCCGCGCGAGGCGAGCAGCCGTTCCAGCTCGTCCCGCTCCTGGGCGGTCTTCGCGTATTTCCGGAGGAACCGCTCCTTGGCGACCAGGCAGAACGCGTCGAAGGCCGGGATCGGGGCGCCGCTGCGGAACATCAAGACTCGTCCGCGGCCGTCCTTGCTCTCGGTGACCCCGGCTCCGGAGAGGAGCTGGTCGTAATCGCCGGACGAGAAGAGCGACGCGTAGCTCAAGACGAGCTTCCCGTCCCCGTCGACGGCGAAATCCGCGTTGGCGAAGCCGTCCTTGTCCGGGTTCGCGTCGACCTCATAGATCCCTTCGCGCGCCGCGCGGAAGGCCCACTCCCCGGCCTTCTCGGATTCTCCCGGCTCCACGGGCAGGGAGTAGCTTCCTTTCATCGCGGCGACCAGCTTGCCGCGCGTCTCGGGATCCACGCCGCCGGGGCTCGCGGCTTGCGCGGACGTCGTCAGGGCCAGGAGCGCGGCGGCGAGCGCCGCGCGAGGGGTTTTGAGGGAGGGCATACCCGCAGTATGACCCGCGATATAGACGCTGTCAACGGCTAAATTTCGTAGAATTTAAGCAGTGATTCCTCCGGTCTCGCCGCGGTCGATCCTCGTCGTCCAATTGCGCCGCCTCGGCGACGTGATCCTGACGACGCCGGCTCTCGAGGCCCTGAAGAAGAAATACCCCGAGGCGAGACTCGATTTCCTGGTCGAGGCCCCCGGCGCCGAGGCCGTGGCCGGCCACCCCGCCGTCGACGAGGTCCTCGTCTACGACGCCGCCGGGCCCTGGAGCGCGCTGGACTGGGCGCTCAAGATCCGCGCCCGCCGCTACGACTGGGTCATCGACTTCCTCGCCAACCCGCGCACCGCCCTGCTGACGGCGCTGTCGGGCGCGAAGGTGAAGGCCGGCCCCGCGCACGTCGCGCGCCGCTGGGCGTACAACGTGAAGCTGACTCAATCCCCGCAGGCCTGCTACGCCGCCCTCGAGAAGGTGCGCTGGCTGGCGCCCCTCGGCGTCGCGCCCGAGGACGCCCCCGAGCTGCCCCGGCTGATGCTCGCCCAGCGCCCCCTGAAGGTCGAGAACGTCGTCGGCCTCGTGCCGCCCTCGCGCAAGGAGACCCGGCGCTGGCCCGCGCCGTCCTACGCGCGGCTCGGCCGCCTGTTGCGCGACAAGCACGGCTGCCGGATCAAGGTGTTCTGGGGCCCGGGCGAGAAGGACCTGGCCGACGAGGTGGTGCGCGGCATCGGCCCCGGGGCCTTCGCGATCGAGGAGACCCGCTCCATCGCCGGCCTCGCCCGCGAGCTCGCCTCCTGCCGCGTCGTGGTGGGCAACTGCGCCGGGCCGAAGCACGTCGCCCTCGCGCTCGGCGTGCCCACCGTGACGATCCACGGCTCGTCGGACCCGGCGTCCTGGACGCCGGTCCATCCCGACCACCGCTTCGTGCGCCTCGACGAGCTGCCCTGCATCGGCTGCCGCTCCAACGACTGCCCGTACAACATCGAGTGCATGCGCCAGCTCCCCGCCGAGCGCGTCCTTCCCGCCGTCGAGCGGCTGCTGGAGCGGACGGAGGCCCGCGCGTGACGACCTGGGCCAAGCGCCGCGAGCGGCTGAAGGCCTCTCTGGGCGGGCGCGCCCTGCTCGGCGCGGCGTCCTTGGCGTACGGCGCCGGCGTCATGGCGCGCCGCGGCCTGTACGCCGCGGGCGTGCTCAAGCGCAAGCGCATCAAGGCGAAGGTCGTCTGCATCGGGAACCTGACCGTCGGCGGCACCGGCAAGACCCCCGCCGTGCTGCTCGCCGCCGAGACCTTGCGCAAGCGCGGCCACGACGTCTCCGTCATCTCCCGCGGCTACGGCCGCCGGGCCTCTCCGCGGGAGGTCTCGGTCCTGCTCGACGGGCGCCACACGGACTGGCGCGAGTGCGGCGACGAGCCCTGGATGATCCATCAGTCCCTCCAGGGCCAGGGCATCCCCGTGCTCGTCTGCCCCGACCGGACCAAGGCCGGCGAGCTCGCCGTCGAGATGTACGGCAGCCGGGTCGTCATCCTCGACGACGGCTTCCAGCATCTGCGCCTGCACCGCGACCTCGACGTCGTCCTCGTCAACGCGCGCGACCCGTTCGGCGGACGCCGCCTGCTGCCGCTCGGGGACTTGCGGGAGCCGTTGTCGGCGCTCCGGCGCGCGGGGATGGTCGTCATCACGCACGCCGACCGCGTCACCGCCGCCGAGCTCACGCGCCTGCGCGCGGACATCGACGCGCTCCACCCGGGCGTGACCATCGTCGAGTCGGCGCACAAGGCCGATCATCTGCTCGACGTGAAGACCGAGGTCCGCCACCCCCTCGCCTTCCTCAAGGGCAAGTCCGTCGTCGCGCTCTCCGGCATCGGCGACCCCCTCTCGTTCGAGACCCAGCTGGAGTCGCTCGGCATCAAGGTCGCGCAGTCCTGGCGCTTCCCCGACCACCATCCCTACGTCGGCCGCGAGCTGAAGTCCATCGAGGACCTCCGCGGAGACCTGCCGGTCGTCACGACGCACAAGGACTTCGTCCGCCTGACCGAGGACTGGCGCGAGCGCCTCTCCGGCGAGGTGTTCGTGCTCGGCATCAAGCTCGACCTCCTGAAGGGACGCAACGCCTGGCTCGACATGCTCGAGTCCCTGGCGGGCGGCAGGCGGAAATGAGGGCTCTCGCGCTGGCGCTGTGCGCGGCGACGGCGGCCTGCGGGGTCCACCGCCGCCCCACCGACCCTCTCCCGATGTCCTCGGCTCCGACGGAGGCCGCTCCGATCCTCGTCGATCAGAGCACGGTCCCGGTCAGCGTGACGCTCGAGGCGCCCGCCCCCGAGCCCGCGCCCGCGTCCGTCGCGGCGCTCCCCTCGATCTCCACGAAAGCCCTTCCCTCTCCCGCGCCGGTCAAACCGAGGCTCTGGGGGCGCGTGGCCATCACCACGGCGATCGTGTCCCCCTCCCAGCTGATCGGCCCGAGGGTCGCCTACTCGCCCGAGTACAAGCCGCTGCCCGTGTTCCCCGAGAAGCTCATCTTCGACATGTCCTGGGGCCTGCTGTCGGTGGGCGAGGCCACGCTCGGCGTGGACAAGATCGTGATGTTCAACGGCCGCCCCGCCTACCACCTCGTCAGCGAGGCGCGCTCCAACTCCTTCTGCGACACCTTCTACGTCGTCCGCGACCTCAACGAGTCCTGGCTCGACGCCCGGACCTTGACCTCGCTGGGCTACTCGAAGAAGGTCCGCGAGGGCAAGTTCTTCCGGGACGAATGGGTGCTGTACGATCGCGACGCCGGGACCTTCGTCAACCGGCGCGTGAACAAGGACGGGAGCTTCAGCGTCCGCACCGGCACGATCCCGGCGCAGGTCCAGGACATCCTCTCGAGCATCTACTTCGTGCGGGCCCAGCCCCTGCCCGACGGGACCGAGCTCAAGGTGCACGTGAACACGCCCGACAACTGGCCTCTGGCCATCAAGGTCATGAAGCGGGAGCGCCTCAAGGTCCCCGCGGGCCGGTACCCCTCCGTCATCGTCGAGCCGATGATGATCCGGGAGGGCATCTTCGTGCAGAAGGGCAAGCGCCTGCGCCTGTGGTTCTCCGACGACCCCCAGAAGCGCATGCTGATGATGAAGGCCGAGGTCTTCTTCGGCAACGTCACGGCGGCGCTTCGAGAAATGTTATGATCGACACCCGTACGATGCCCCCCAGGCTCCCCGAGCGCAAAGAGCTTCTACGGACCATCGCCCGCTTCTCGGGGCGCCGAGTCCTCGTCGTCGGCGACCTCATGCTGGACCAGTACGTGCGCGGCGCGGTCGGCCGCATCTCTCCCGAAGCCCCCGCCCCCGTCGTGCGCGTCACCGGCGAGTCGACGATCCCCGGCGGAGCCGGGAACGTCGTCAATAACCTCGCGTCGCTCGGCGCGAACGTCTCGGTCCTGGGCGTGGTCGGGGAGGACGACGCGGGCGCCCGCCTCGTCGAGCATTTCCGCGGCCGGAGCGTGAACGTCGAGGGCGTGTGCGTCGACGCCGAGCGCCAGACCACGCAGAAGTGCCGCGTCATCGCCGAGCGCCAGCAGGTCGTGCGCTTCGACCGGGAGACGTCCGGCCCGCTGTCGCACGCGACCGAGTCGCGCCTGCTCGCCCGCCTCGACGCCGAGCTCCCGGAGGCCGACGCGGTCATCCTCTCGGACTACGGCAAGGGCGTCATCAACCCCCGCGTGCTCGCGCGCGCGATCACGGCCGCGCGCCGCCGCGGCATCCCGATCACCGTCGACCCCAAGCCGGAGCATTTCCGCCTGTACAAGGGCGTCACCTGCGTGACGCCGAACACCTCCGAGGCCTGGGCCTGCATGCGGCGGGACGCGAAGCCCGGCTCGGACGCGCTCGACGCCCTCGGCGCCGACATCCTGAAGGTGCTCAAGAGCCGCTCGGTCCTGATCACCCGGGGGCCCGACGGGATGAGCCTCTTCGAGGAGGGCCGCAAGCCCCGGGTCACGCACATCCCGACCCAGGCGCGCGAGGTCTTCGACGTGTCCGGCGCGGGCGACACCGTGATCTCGACCTTGACCTTGGCGCTGGCCGCCGGGGCGCCGCTGCGCCGCGCGGCGGCGCTCGCCAACCACGCCGCCGGCATCGTCGTCGCCAAGCTCGGCACCGCGACGACCGACGCCAAGGAGCTCGCGAGAGCGGTCCGATGACCGAGCCTATGCGAGGAAATGGTCGCGTCGATCGCCGTGGGAGGCGACCATGACCACCTGCCTGACCGTGATCCCCGCGCGCCTCGGCTCGACGCGCTTCCCCCGCAAGGTGCTGGCGAGGCTCGCGGGCCGTACGATGATCGAGTGGTGCTGGAGGGCGGCGAAGGCCGCGAGGCTCGGGCCGGTCCTCGTCGCCGTGGACAGCCGCGAGGTCGCCGACGAGGTCAAGCGCTTCGGCGGGGACTTCGTGATGACGCGCCCTTCGCTGCCGTCGGGCTCGGACCGGGTCTGGGCCGCCGCGAAGGGCCGCCGTGAGCCGATCGTTTTGAACTATCAGGGCGACATGCCGCTCCTCCGGCCGGCGACTTTGCGAGCCACCGTCAAGGCCCTCGCCCGAGGCGCGGACATCGCCACCTCGGTCATCAAGATAGACGACGCGGCGCGGCGCGGCGATAAGAACGTCGTCAAGGCCGTTCTGGCCGAGAACGGCCGCTGCCTCTATTTCAGCCGCGCTCCCGTGAGCGCCTGGGAGCATCTCGGGCTCTATGCCTACCGCCGCGCGGCGCTGAAGCGCTTCGTGTCCATGCCGCCCTCCCCCCTCGAGAAGAGCGAGAGGCTCGAGCAGCTGCGGGCCCTGGAAGGCGGGATGATCATCGACGGCGCGATCGTGCATGAGCGCCCGGTCGCCGTGGACGTCCCCTCCGATCTGAGACGCGCCGAGACCATGTTGCGCCGAGGACTAAAATGACCACCAAGTACATCTTCGTGACGGGCGGAGTCGTGAGCTCTCTGGGCAAAGGCATCACCGCCTCCTCGCTGGGCAAGCTCCTCCAGTCCCGCGGCCTGCAGGTGACGATGCTGAAGTGCGACCCGTACATCAACGTCGACCCCGGCACGATGAACCCTTTCCAGCACGGAGAGGTGTTCGTCACCGAGGACGGCGCCGAGACCGACCTCGACCTCGGCCACTACGAGCGCTTCCTGAACAAGGAGATGCACCACTTCAACAACTTCACGGCGGGCAAGGTCTACGAGACCGTGATCGCGCGCGAGCGCCGCGGCGACTTCCTCGGCACGACCGTGCAGGTCATCCCCCACATCACCGACGAGATCAAGAACCGCTTCCGCGCGGCCGCGAAGGGCGCCGACATCGCGATCATCGAGATCGGCGGCACCGTCGGAGACATCGAGAGCCTTCCGTTCATGGAGGCCGCGCGCCAGATGGGCCTCGAGGCGGGCCGCGAGAACTCGCTCTACGTGCACGTGACCTTGATCCCGTTCATCAAGGCGTCCGAGGAGCTCAAGACCAAGCCGACCCAGCACTCCGTGCAGAAGCTGCGCGAGATCGGCATCGCCCCCGACGTCCTCGTCTGCCGCTCCGAGAAGCCGGTCGACGCGAACATGAAGGCGAAGCTCTCCATGTTCTGCTCGGTGCCCAAGGAGTCCGTCATCGAGGCGCCGGACGTGGACAGCATCTACGAGGTCCCGATGGTGTTCCACAAGCAGGGCCTCGACGACCAGATCATGATGCTGCTGCGCCTGCGCACGCAGTCCAAGGACCTCGACAGCTGGAACGAGGTGGTCCGCCGCCTGAAGGCCCCGAAGCGTGAGATCGTCGTGGCGCTCGCCGGCAAGTACACCGACTACAAGGACGCCTACAAGTCCGTCAACGAGGCCCTCGTCCACGGCGGCATCGCCAACGAGGCCAAGGTCAAGATCCGCTTCCTCGACACGACGGACCCCAAGATCCACGAGCAGCTCGAGGGCGTGCACGGCATCCTCGTGCCCGGCGGCTTCGGCGACCGCGGCATCGAGGGCAAGATCAGGGTGGCCCAGCTCGCGCGCGAGAAGAAGATCCCCTACTTCGGGTTGTGCCTCGGGCTCCAGATCGCCGTCATCGAGTTCGCCCGCAACGTCCTGAAGCTCAACGGCGCCCACTCCACCGAGTTCGACCAGAAGTCCCGCTACCCCGTCATCGACCTCCTGCCCGAGCAGAAGACGGTGAAGGACAAGGGTGCCACGATGAGGCTGGGCACGTACGAGTGCACCTTGAAGAAGGGGTCGCTCTCGCACAAGGCGTACGGCGCGCTCAACATCTCCGAGCGGCACCGGCACCGCTTCGAGGTCAACAACAAGTTCCGCAAGCTCCTGGAGGACGCGGGCCTGACGATCGCCGGGCTCCACGCGCCCAAGAACCTCGTCGAGATCGTCGAGCTGAAGGACCACCCGTTCTTCGTGGCCTGCCAGTTCCATCCCGAGTTCAAGAGCCGCCCCGAGGCGCCTCATCCTCTCTTCCGGGACTTCGTCGCGGCCTGCGTCGAGCGCGCCGAGACCCACGGAAGGAATCCCATCCATGCGTGAGAACATCGTCAAGGTAGGTCAGGTCCGCTTCGGCAACGACCTTCCGGTCGCCTTCATCGGCGGCCCCTGCGTCATCGAGTCCGAGTCCCTGCTGCGCTCCGTCGGCCGCGCCCTGAAGAAGGCGGCCGGCCGGCAGGGCTTCGTGCTCAAGGCGTCCTACGACAAGGCCAACCGCACCTCGCTCAAGTCCTTCCGCGGCCCGGGCATGGAGGAGGGCCTGAGGACCTTGGCCAAGGTGGCCGCCGAGCTGGGCGTGCCGTGCGTGACCGACGTCCATGAGCCCCAGCACGCGGCGATCGCCGCGCGCTACGTGGACATGCTCCAGGTCCCGGCGTTCCTCAGCCGTCAGACGGATCTGCTGCTCGCCTGCGGCCGGACGGGCAAGGCCGTCAACGTGAAAAAGGGCCAGTTCCTGTCGCCCTGGGACATGAGGCACGCGGTCGAGAAGCTCCTGTCGACCGGCAACAAGAACATCCTTCTCACCGAGCGCGGCGCGTCCTTCGGCTACGGCAACCTGATCGTCGACATGCGCTCGTATGCCATCATGCGGGGATTCGGTTTTCCCGTGATCCATGACGCGACGCACTGCGTGCAGCTGCCCGGCGGCAACGGCGCGACCACCGGCGGCCAGCGCCAGTTCGTGCGTCCGATCGCGCGGGCCGCGGTCGCGGTCGGCGTCGCCGGCGTCTTCTTCGAGACCCATCCGAACCCCGACAAGGCGCTGTCGGACGGGCCCAACGCCCTGGCGCTCGCCGACGTCCCCGCGTTCCTGCGCGAAGTCCGCCGCTTCGACGCCCTGTCCAAGGAGCTCCGATGAGCCTGCCCAACCAGCCGAACCAGCCCCAGCAATCCAAGAAGTCCAAGAAAGCGGCCGCCCAGGAGGCGCTGATCTCGCCGCCGTGGTTCCCCGACGCCCAGTGGCACGCGCGCACGCTCGGCCTGATCTACGGCGTGCTGATCGTCGCCTACTTCGGGATCTCCCACGCGCTGAGCCGGCTGCCCAAGCCCTACCAACTGCGCCGCATCCCGATGGAGATGACGCCGTGGCTCAACCCGGGCGGCAAGGTGCATCTGCACGAGGAGCAGCTGAAGGCTCCCCCGGACGACGCGCCGGCCGCGACGACCAAGAAGTGAGATGCGGCACGCTCTCGCGGCGCTCCTGCTCGCCTGTTCGGCCTGCGGAAGGACCGGAGAGGCGGAGCGCGAGGAGCGGCGGCAGGTGATGGAGGGCTTGACCCTCAGCCAATCGGACAAGGGCGAGCCCTCGTGGACGCTCAAGTCCTCGCGCGCGATCCTGCGCGAGGACGCGAAGCTCGCGACCTTGACCGAGCCCGTGATGGAGTTCTACAAGAAGGGCAAGGCCGTCTCCCGCGTCACCGCCCTCTCCGGGGAGGTCGATACCGATTCCCACGGCGTGCGGCTCTCCTCCTCCGTCGTGCTCGACTCCTTCGACGACCGCTCGCGCCTGACCACCACCGAGCTGTTCTACGACTCGACGCGGGGCCGGTTCACGACCACCGCCGACATCCTGGTCAAGCGTCCGGAGGGCGTGCTGCGCGGACGCGGCCTCGAGGCCAAGCCCGACCTCTCCGAGATACGCGTCTTCAACCAGAGCTCGACCTTGAGCGGGAAGCCCCGATGAGCGCCCTCCGCCTGCTCGCGGCCCTCCTCGCGGGACCGGCCGCCGCCGAGGCCCCTCTTCCCTCCCCGCCCCCCGCCTCCGTCGCGGGCAGCGTCGTTCGCAGCAAGGAGTGGGTGATCCGCCGCGGCGAGAGCAAGGAAGAGGAGTTCATCGGGGACGTGCGCTATCAGTCCGCCGGCACGCGCCTGACGAGCGACTGGGCCCTCTTCAAGCACGCGGACCGCTCCTGGCAGGCCCGCGGCGCGGTCTCGGTCCGGCGCGAGACCAAGGACGGCTCCGTGCTCGAGGCCCGCGGCGACCGGGCCGGCCACAGCGAGGAGACCAAGCGCGGCTACCTCGATCCCGTCCCTGGCGAGCGCGTCCGCTTCACGCGCGCCGCGCCGGGCCTGGAGCCCGACCACGGCGAGAGCGGCCGCGTCGCCTGGAACGGCGAGAAGCGCGTGACGATGTCCGGCGGGGCCAAGGTCTGGGGCCCGCGCCTCGAGCTCGCCGCCGACGAGGCCGTGTACGAGAAGGACAAGGGCCGCCTGACCCTCAACGGAGGCCGTCCCGTCCTGCGCAAGGTCGAGGGCGAGTGGACCACCGCGCTCAAGGCCGACCAGGTCGTCGCGACCGAGTCGCCGCGCCGCATCGAGGCCCACGGCCGCGTGACCGGCTGGATGATATTCAAGGACCGGGACAAGTTCAAGGAGCTCGCCCGATGAAGCTCGAAGCCAAAGACATCCGCAAGACCTACGGCGAGCGCATGGTCGTCAAAGGCGTCTCGCTCGACGTGTCGTCCGGCGAGATCGTCGGCCTGCTGGGCCCCAACGGCGCCGGCAAGACGACGTCCTTCTACAGCCTCGCGGGCTTCGTGACGCCCGAGGAGGGCAAGATCCTCCTCGACGGAGACGACGTGACCTCCCTGCCGATGTACGAGCGCGCCCGCCGGGGCCTCGGCTACCTCGCGCAGGAGCCGACGGTGTTCAAGGGCCTGACGGTCGAGGAGAACCTGCGCGCCGTCATCGAGCGCTCGACGGCGGGCAAGCTCGAGCAGATGCGCCGCGTGAAGGGCCTCCTCGAGGAGTTCGGCCTGTGGGACATGCGGCGGCAGAAGGCCTGGACCCTGTCCGGCGGAGAGAAGCGCCGCCTCGAGGTCGCGCGCTGCATGATCGGCAGCCCGAAGCTCATCCTGCTCGACGAGCCCTTCGTCGGCATCGACCCGATCACGGTCGGGGAGCTCAAGGCCATCATCCGCAAGCTCGTCGCCCAGGGCATCGGCGTGCTGATCACGGACCACAACGTCCGCGAGACCCTGCCCATCATCGACCGGGCCTACCTGATCTTCGACGGGCGCATCATCGTCGAGGGCACGGCCAAGAACCTGATCGACGACGCCCAGGCCCGCGAGCTCTACCTGGGCAAGGACTTCAAGATCTAGCCGCTAGACTTCCGCGGGCTCGCGCTGCCCCGCGGCGAACACGAAGGTCAGGCGGTGCGTGTCGCCCCCCGCCCGCTTGGTCAGCTCCGGCAAGGTCTCCGCATGATCGATCACGCGCCCGTTCTTGTCCACCGTCACCCAGTATCCGGCGTACTCTTCCAGCACCGCCCATATCTGTTGTCCCATGGGGACAATCTACGACTCCCGCGTTTCAATCTTGTTACGGATCGTTCATCAAGACCGGCCGCGCGAGGGCGTCAGGTATACGATTCCAGATGCGCGGTCAGGCCGGCGCGGCGGGCGAGGGAGACGGCGGAGTCGAAGAGCTTCTCGGCCTCGGCGGTGCGGCCGCGGGCGTGGAGGACCTCGGCCAGCGACTTGCGGGCGAGGACGAGGCCGCGGTCCTCGCCGCCGCCGGCGAAAGCGCCGAGGGCCGCGCGGTAACGGCGCTCCGCCTGGGGCAGGCGGCCGCGGCGCTGGAAGATCTGCCCCAGGCCCCAGTCCACGAAGGCGAGGTCGACGCGGTCGTCGAGGCCGGCGTACAGCTTATAGGACGCGCGGTAGTTCTTCTCCGCCTCGTCGAGCAGGCCCATCTGGCGGAGGCAGTTGGCGAGGCCGCAGTGGGCGTAGGCGCGGCCGAAGAGATCGGGGCCGGACTTGAGGCGCTTGCCCGCCTCGACGTACGCGCGGCGGGCCTCGGGGAACAGGCCGCGGACGCGGGCTATGCCGCCCAGGCCGAACAGGGCGTAGGCCTCGCCCTCCGCGTCGTTGCCGCGCCGGAATGCGGCGAGGGATCCCTTGAAATCGCGGTGGGAGCCGGCGAGGTCGCCGGAGAAGCGGCGCGAGCCAGCGATCGCCCATAAAAGGAAGCCGGCGGCGGACCAGTCGCGGCGGACGCGCGCGTTGGCCAGCATCGGCAAGAGCGCCTTGAGCGCGGGGCGGTGGCGGCTCTCCGCGCGCAGCACGAGAGCGTCCTCGAGCGCCAAGGTCTCCCGGTCGGCGCCGGGGACGCGGCGGGCGCGTCCGAGGGCCCGCCGGGCCTCGGCCACGGCGCCCAGGCTGCGCGCGCAGCGCGCGAGGCCGAGCCAGGCGTCGAAGGCGAGGTCGCGGTCCGCCGGGTCCACTCGCTCGAGGGCGGCGCGGTATTCGCCGCTCGCGCGTCCGAAGTAGCCCCGGCCCCGCAGGGCCTCTCCCAGGATCAGCCGGCGCTCGGCCTCGAGCGGCGCGGGGACGGAGGCCTTGAGCAGGCCGAGGGCCCGGTCGGGACGGCCGACGGCGCACAGCTCGCGGGCGGATTCGAGGCGGGAGAAGGGATCGGTCACGGGCGGATTATAGCAATCCGCGTCCGATCACGGGCGGCTCTTCCCTTCGGCGGCGCGCATGGCCTCTCTTATTGAAATAATATCTCAATAAGAGTATACTGTGGCCATGACTCTGGAGGCCCTGCCGTTCGACGTGCCGGTGCGGGTGCTGGGCTACGCCGCGCTCTCGGTCTTCGACAAGGACCGTCTCTCCGGCCTGGGCCTGCGGCCGGGGGTCTCCGTGGTCAAGATACTGAAGACCCCCCTCCAGGACCCCGTCGAGTGCCTCGTCGGCTCCCAGCTGCTGGCGATCGAAGCCCGCCTCCTGCCCCACATCCGCGTGGAGGCCCTGTGAAGAGGGTCGTCGCGCTCGCCGGCCGCCCGAACACCGGCAAGACCACCTTGTTCAACGCCCTGACGGGCCTGCGCCACCGCGCCGCGAACTTCGCGGGCTGCACCGTGGAGAAGGCCAGCGGCACCATGCGCGCCTCGGGCGGCGAGGTCGAGGTCGTGGATCTCCCGGGCACCTTCAGCATGGTGCCGCAGACCGAGGACGAGCAGGTCTCCTTCCGCTTCCTGTCCGAGTGCGCCGACGCGAACGACGACCTCCTCGTCCTGTGCGTGGCCGAGGCGAGCAACCTCGACAACGACCTCGTCCTCCCCGCCGGCCTCAAGGCCGCCGGCTTCCCGGTGGCCCTCGCCGTCAACATGATCGACGAGGCCCGCCTCAACGGCATCAAGCTCGACGCCGCCGAGCTCTCGGGCCGCCTCGGCATGCCCGTCGCCCTCGTCTCCGCGCGCACCGGGGAGGGCGTCGACAGGCTCGACGGCCTGCTGACCCCGCCTCCGCTCCGCGCGGACCTCTCCGAGGCGCTCGACTTCCGCCGCGCGACGAAGAAGCGCCTGCACGAGCTCCAGGACGAGGCCCTCGAGCGGGCCCGGACCGCGGCGGCGGCCTCGGTGACTTGGCCGCACCGCTCGATCCTCCCCGTCACGGCGCGCGCGATCCGCATCGACCGGGCGCTCCTCCACCCCGTCGCCGGCCCCGTGATCCTGACGGCGACGATGTTCGCCGTGTTCCAGGCGCTGTTCGTCGGGGCCGCGCCGATCATGGACCTCCTGTCGGGGGTGCTCGGCTCCCTGTCCGACATGCTGCGCGCCCGCCTGCCGGAGGGCGCCGTGGCCAGCCTGCTCTGCGACGGCGCGATCCCCGGCATCTCGGCCGTCGTCGTCTTCGTCCCGCAGATCGCGATCCTGTTCACGATGATCGGCTTCCTCGAGCAGAGCGGCTACCTCCCGCGTGCCGGCGCTATGGTGGACCGCGCGCTGCGCCCGTTCGGGCTCGACGGCCGCGTCTTCATCCCCTTCCTGTCCGGCTTCGCCTGCGCGATCCCGGGCGTGATGGCGGCGCGC
The DNA here is from genome assembly GCA_016182905.1 of Elusimicrobiota bacterium. Lineage (NCBI taxonomy): Bacteria > Pseudomonadati > Elusimicrobiota > Elusimicrobiota bacterium. The sequence goes on along the minus strand of JACPFR010000008.1, from coordinate 60,976 downwards.
ACGATACACAGCGAGAAGCGCCGCATCGTGACCATCCTGCTGACGCCGCTGATGACGTGCTCGGCCCGCATCCCGGTCTACACCTTGCTGATCACCGCCTTCGTGCCCGAGACCTTCCGGCCCATGGGCCTCAACGGCCAGGGCGTCGTGATGGCGGGCATGTACGCCTTCGGCGTCGTGCTCGCGCTGCTCCTGGCGCTCGCCCTCAAGTTCTCCTCCCTGCACGAGCTCCACCCCGCTCCCGCGACGGTCCTCCCTCCCTACCGCATGCCGAGCGCCCGCGAGATGTTCCGCTACGTCTGGGCGCGCTGCTGGCACTTCCTTTCCCGCGCCGGCCAGGTCATCTTCACCTTGAGCCTCGTCCTGTGGGCGCTGGCGGCCTTCCCCCGCGACGCGGCGGTCATCGCGCCGCTCGAGGCCGAGCTCGCCGCCGTCCGCGCGGCCTCCCCGGCGGACCCCGCCCTCGAGAAGGCCGTGAAGGACCGCATCTCGGCGGCGACCATCGAGGGCAGCGTCCTCGGCCGCTCGGGGCGCCTGATCGAGCCCGTGTTCCGGCCGCTCGGCTGGGACTGGCGCGTGTCCATCGCCTCGCTGTCGGCGCTGGCCGCGCGCGAGGTGTTCGTCGGCACGCTCGGAACGATCTACGCGCTCGGCGGCGAGTCCGATCCCTCGGAGGGCCTGATCTCCGCTTTGCGCTCCGCGAAGAACGCGGACGGGACCCTCCGCTACGGCCTGCCGACCGCCGTCAGCCTCCTGATCTTCTTCGCGATCGCGCTGCAGTGCATGTCCACCATCGTCACCGTGCGCCGCGAGACGGGCAGCTGGAAGATCCCCGCCCTGCAGTTCTCCTTCCTCTTCGGCCTGGCCTACCTGCTCTCCTTCGCCGGCTACCGCCTCGCTCTCGCCTTCCTCGTCTGACGGGCGTCAGCCGCGGCGCTGGGCGAAGGACTCCATGAAGTCGGTCAGCGTGCGCACGTCGCCGAGGGAGACGGCGTTGTAGAGGGAGACGCGCATCCCGCCGGCGGCGCGATGGCCTTTCATGCCGGTGATGCCTTCCTTCTCCCCCTCCAGGCAGAACAGGTCGTCGAGCTCGGGCGAGGGGGTGTGGAAGACCGCGTTCATCAGGGAGCGGCTCTCCTTCTCGACGGGAGCGGCGTAGAAGCCCTTGAGGCGGTCGAGCGTCCCGTACAGGAGCTCGGCCTTCGCTCGATTGCGCTTCTCCATGCCGGCGGGCCCGCCGTTGGCCTTGATCCATTCGAGCTGGAGCCCGACGAGATAGACGGCGAAGGTGGGCGGCGTGTGGTAGATGGACCGCGCCTCCAGGTGCACGGCGTAGCTCAGGATGTCGGGAAGGTCCTTGCGCGCCGTCTTCAGCCAGTCCCGGTCCACCGCGATCAGGGCGAGCCCCGCGGGGCCGAGGTTCTTCTGCGCGCCGGCGTATATCAAGGCGAACCTCGCCGCGTCCACGGGGCGCGACAAGATGTCCGAGCACATGTCGGCGACGAGCGGCACGCCCTTGGCGTCGGGCAAGGTCCGCCACTGCGTCCCGAAGATCGTGTTGTTGGTCGTGATGTGCAGGTACGCGGCCTTCGGGTCGAGCAGGAGCTCGTCCGGCTTCGGGACGCGGGTGTGCTTGCCGCCGGGACCCGCGGTGTCGCAGGCCGCGCGCGCGGCCCCCACCCGGCGGGCCTCCTCGTAGGCGAGCCGCGCCCAGTGGCCGGTGACGGCGTAGTCCGCCGAGCGCCCGGGTCCGAGGAAGTTCATCGGCAGCATCGCGAACTGGAGGCTCGCTCCGCCCTGCACCATGATCGGGCTGTGGCTCTTCGGCAGGCCCAGCAGCTCGGAGAACAGCGACAGCGCCCCCTCGTGGACGCGGTCGTAATCGGGACCGCGGTGGCTGTGCTCGAGGATCGACAGGCCCGTCCCCTCGAAATCGAGCAGCTCCCTCTGGGCCCGCTCGAGGACGGGCAGGGGGAGGGCGGCGGGGCCGGCGTTGAAGTTGATCTTCCTCACGGCCGCGGCTCCTTGAGCAGGCCCGTCGCGGCCTCGGTCAGGATCCTGGTCGAGGAAGGCCCGATCGAGTTCGTCTCCTCGTAATGGCCGGGCCAGCGCGGCAGCATCGACTTGCTCGGGCGGACCTTGAAGTCGTACTCGGGGACCATGTAGCCCAGCATGTCGTTGGCGAGCCCGACGAGCATGGGAACGGGGGCCGCGATCATGCCGCGGAGGTAAGGTCCCTTCGGGGCGGCGGCGAGGTCGGGTCCGGGCGCGTCCTTGGCGACGACGGGCCGGCCGAAGGAGTACCGCCCGTCGTAGCCGCCGATGGCGAGCTCCGGGAACACCTCGCCCGGCATGCCCAGCAGGCGCGCAGGGCCGACGTCGAGGACCGAGACCTCGGTCTCGACCCAGGGGCGGTTCTTGTCCGTCAGCCCGAAGATCAGGTGGCGCAGCGAGAGCGGCCACGCCCGCCAGGCGGCGAGCGCCTTCCCCTCCGGCGTGTACAGGACGTGCCCTCCGGTCAGCGCGGTGAGGAACAGGAGATAGCGGGAGTTCTCGACCGGCACGCGGGCCGTCGCCGCCCGATAGGACAGGCCCCGTCCCCCTGGCGCGGTCTTCAGCGCCAGCGCGGCGTCGGCGACGGCGGCGCCGATGCGCGCCGCCTCGTAGAAGTTCTCGGTGTCGGTGTCCGGCGACATCAGCCCGCCGATGGCCCCGCTCAGGAACAGGCACTGCCCTCCGGTCTTCTCTTCGACGCGGGCGCACAGCGGCCCGGGGAAGTCGGCCGTGATGAGCGTGTTCTCCCGCCCGAGCACCTCGGGATGGCAGGACCAGTTCACGATGGTCGCGACGGCCTTCCCGTCGGCGCCTTTGAGCCGCAGCACGCTCAGGTTCGGGTCGATGACCTGCGGGTCGCGCAGGTCGCGGCAAAGCCCGCGCGGGTCGAGCGCCCCGTGCCCGCCCGCGGCCGTCGCCGGCTTGAGCTGGCTCTCGAGCAGGGCCAGCGCCTCGGCGACTCGGGCGTTGACGCGCGCCATGTAGCGGCGGTTGACCCCCGAGACGCCGATCATCGGGCCCCAGAGGCCGACCGTGTCGGGCCCGCTGTGGGTGTGGGTCGCGTGGACGAACAGGCCGCGCGTCGGGTCGCCCTTCTCCCAGAGCGCGCGCAGGGACCGCGTGTCGTTGATGTAGAAGCCGAGCAGGTCGAGCCCCACGAGGGCGACCGTCTTATCTCCCTCGCGCAGCAGGACGATGCGCGCGTACAGCGGGTCGTGGACGCCCGTCGGACGGCGGCCTTTCGCTCCGAACCCCGCGAGCCAGACCTTCTCCGTCTTGAGGTCCGGCGTGATGTCGACCTTGGCCGCGGCCGCCTCGAGCGCCCGCGCCGGCCGCGCGACGAAGGCCGCGAGCAGCGCGGCGAGGAGCAGTCGGCTCACGGTTGGGCCATCACCTTCTCGATCTTCTTGAACAGGCGGGCGGAGTCGAACGGCTTTATAAGATAATCATCGGCGCCGGCCCGGAACGCCTCCTCGACGTCTCCCATCCGGCCGAGTCCGGTGACCATCACGATCTTGAGCTTGGAGGTCTTGGGGTCGGCCTTCAGAAGCTTGCACACGTCGAAGCCCGATATCCGGGGCAGCATCACGTCGAGCAGGACCAGGTCGAAGGACTCCTTCCGGGCGCGCGTCACGCCCTCCGCGCCCTCGAGGCAGGTCGACACCTTGTGGCCCTTCGCGGTCAGCAGCGCCGCCAGGTTGTCCGCGATCTCGGGCTCGTCTTCGACGATCAGGATTCGCGCCGGGTTCATGCCTTGGCCTCCGCCGAGGAGAAGTAGAGCGTCACGGCCGCGCGGCCGTCCTCCTCGGCGCGGAACTCGAGGTCGCCGCCGATGAGCCGGGCGACCTCGCGGACGAGGCCGAGGCCCAGGCCCGTCGCTCCCAGCACCTGGTCCTTGCGCAGGCGCGCCGGGTAGTACAGGTCGAGGCTCGCCTCCGCGTCGCCCGGGCTCAGGCGCGGGCCCTGGTAGGCGACGGCGAAGGAGACGCCGTGCCGGGCTTTGGACACCCTCAGCGCGACCGGGCCGGAGGTGCGGAACTTGCGCGCGTGGAACAGGACGCTCGACAGGCAGCGCGCGGCGCGGTCGGGGTCGGCGTGCACGACGGGCAGGTCCTCGGCGGCCTCGACCCGCAGCTCCACGCCGGCCTGCTCCATCGCGCGCCGGATGGAGACGAGCGCCTCGTCGAGGATCTCCTGGGCGGTGAGCTCGGCCGTCGTCACGCGCAGGTCCTGGTGCAGCTCCATGTGGACGAAATCGCGGACCTCTCCGACGAGGCCGTTGAGGCGCCCGACCTGCTCGCGGGTCATCTCGATCCAGGGCTTCAGCGGCGCCGGGAGCTCGCCGAACACCTCGGACAGCAGGTTCAGGACGGTCATGTTGACCGCGGTGATCGGCGTGTTGAGCTCGTGCATCGCGAACGAGAAGAGGCGCCCGAACAGGGCCGCCTTGCGCTGGTACGCGGCCCGCGCCGCGAGCCCGGCGGCGGCGCCTCCGACCAGCGCGCCCGCGAGGAACGCCGCCGCGGGGGTCACGCTCAGCCGCCGAACACGACGCGGGACGCGGCTTTGTGGCGCCTCGCGAGGGCCACGTACTGGCGCTCGCTGTCGCCGAGCATCTTCAGCTCTTCGGGGCGGAGCTTGCGCACGACCTTCCCGGGCGCGCCGAGCACGAGCACGCCGGAAGGGATCCTGGCTCCGGCGGGGATCAAGGCGCCCGCGCCGATGAGGGTGCGGGCCCCGACCGTCGCTTCCATGACGATCGCGCCCATGCCCACGAGCACGTTGTCGCCCAAACGGCAGCCATGAAGGACGGCGCGGTGTCCGACGGTCACGCCTTTGCCGACGATCGTCGGGCTGCCGTGGCGGGTGTGGATCACCGTCATGTCCTGAATATTGGTGCGCGCGCCTATCTTGATCTCATCGATGTCGCCGCGCAGGACGCAGCCGGGGAACACCGAGGCGTCCTCCGCCAACGAGACCTTGCCGATGACCTCGGAGGAATCGTGGACGAACGCCTTCGGGTGTATGCGCGGAGTCCGGTTATTGAAAGACCTGATCATGATGCTTATGGTAATCTAGCACTCCCAAACCCCCCTTTCAATGACCAAACGAGCCCCCCGGCGTTCCGATTTCCTCGTGCTCGGGAGCGGCATCGCCGGCCTGCTGACCGCTCACAAATTGGCCCGCCTCGGCCGCGTCACCCTCGTCACGAAGAAGGAGGCGGCGGAGTCGAACACCAACTACGCCCAAGGCGGCATCGCGGCCGTCATGAGCGAGATCGACACCTTCGAGTCCCACGTGCGGGACACCTTGGTCGCCGGCGCGGGCATCTGCGACGAGGCGGTCGTGCGCCTGACCGTGTCCGAGGCGCCCGCGCGCGTGCGCGAGCTCCAGGAGCTCGGCGTGCGCTTCTCCGAGAGGGAGGCCGTGGTCGACCTCGGCCTCGAGGCCGGCCACAGCCAGCGCCGCATCCTGCACGCGGGCGACATCACCGGGCGGGAGATCGAGCGGGCGCTCGTGTCCTCGGTGCGCCGCGACAAGAACGTCGCCCTCGTCGAGAACGCCCTGGCCGTGGACCTCCTGCTCGACAAGGGCGGCGCCTGCCGCGGGGCGTACGTGATGGACCGCGCCAGCGGCCGGATCGAGCCGCTCGCCGCCGAGGCGACCGTCCTGGCGACGGGCGGCGCCGGCAAGGTCTACCTGTACACGACCAACCCCGACATCGCCACCGGCGACGGAATGGCCATGGCCTGGCGCGCGGGCGCGAAGATGGCGAACATGGAGTTCGTCCAGTTTCATCCTACGTGCCTATACCACCCTCAAGCGAAGAGCTTCTTGCTGTCGGAGGCCCTCAGAGGCGAGGGCGGGAAGCTGATCTTGAAGGACGGGACGCGGTTCATGTCCCGCTACGATCGCAGAAAAGAGCTCGCGCCTCGAGACATCGTCGCGCGCGCCATCGACGCCGAGCTCAAGCGCACCGGCGACGAGTGCGTCTACCTCGACATGACGCATCATCCCCGCTCCTTCCTGAAGTCCCGGTTCCCCAACATCTACGCCAAGGTGAAGTCCTTCGGCATCGACATGGCCGTCACCCCCATCCCCGCGGTCCCGGCCGCCCATTTCTTCTGCGGCGGCGTGCACACCGACACCTGGGGGCGCACCTCCGTGCCCCGCCTGTACGCCGTCGGCGAGACGGCCCACACCGGACTCCACGGCGCGAACCGCCTGGCCTCGAACTCCCTCCTCGAGGGCTGCGTCTTCGCGCACCGCCTCTCCGAGCACCTCGCCTCGCCTTCCGCCCCGGGCCGCGCCGAGCCCTTCACGCCGAAGCCCTGGAACCCGGGCCGCGCCGTGACCTCGGACGAGGCCGTCGTGATCTCCCAGAACTGGGACGAGATCCGCCAGCTGATGTGGAACTACGTCGGCATCGTGCGCACGAACAAGCGCCTCGACCGCGCCTGGGCCCGTCTCGAGCTCCTCCGCCGCGAGATCTCCGGCTATTACTGGGACTTCCTCCCCACGCCCGACGTCGTGGAGCTGCGCAACATCGCCGACGTCGCGATGATGGTCATCCGCTCGGCCATGCTCCGCAAGGAGTCGCGCGGCCTGCATTACACGCTCGACTACCCCAAGCCGAAGGCGGCGTGGCGGCGCGACACGATCATCAAGCGGAAGCCGAACCGGCGCTGAACCCCGTTTCGGGCGGCCGCGGCCCGAACATCGCCTCGGCCGCCGCCTGATTGTGCATCCGGCACAAGAGACGGATGTTGCGCGGGTCGTCCGAGCGCCCTCCTTTCGCGTACGGCCGCAGATGGTCGTATTCGATCCAGTCCTTGGAGCCGCACACGGTCCCGTCGGGTTCGCGCCAGGCGCAGCGTCCCTCGTCGCGCGTCCACACCGCGCTCTTGACCTTCGCCGGGATGTAGCGGCCCGCGGCCCAGGCGCGCAGGAAGCGCGTGGGAAGGCGTTCGTTCTCCTCGGGCGCCGGGGCGGATCCCGCCGAGACGCATTCGGCTTTGGCCGTTTTCATCTCGAGGCGCCGTTGAGGGTCTTTCCTATCGAGATACTCCTCGAGCGCCTCGCGGATCAGATCCTCAAGCCGTCCTTCCGGATATTTGTGACGGAGGATCTGACGGGCGCGTTCGATCAGCTGAGCGACCACGGAGGCGGCGTCGAAGCCGACGCGCACGCGGTCGGCGGCGACGGGCGACATCTGCTGCCATCCCCAGCCGAGGCGAGCCGGAGCGCCCGGGAGCGGCGGCCACTCCGCGGGAAGCGATGACGAATCCCCCTGAGCGGCGGCGGGGTCCTCGTGCACGCGATCTCTCGATTCTCCCCCGGCCGAGAGCGCTTCGTAGGCGGCCGGCGGCGCGCCGGAGACGACGACCGGTCGCTGAGGCAGGTTCCGGATCGCGTCCGGCTGCGGCGCCTGCGGATAGCGGGCGGCGACGAGGCGTTCCAGCTCCCTCCGCGACTTCCCCTCCGCGGATTTCAGCCAAGGCCCCGCGTTCTCACGAGTGAGCCAGGGAGCCAGGACGACGAGCGATGCCACGGTCACTTTCCGGCGTTCGAGCGCGATCCGTGCTTCCGGGTAGCTTCGGATGATCCGCGCCGCGCGGATGCGCCGGTAAGACTCCTGTTCATCGAAGCCCAAGGTCCCGGTACAGTATTCGAAGAGCGAGCGGTAGCCTTCTTCCAGGCACAATCGCCGCGAGTCGAATTCGGACAGATGGATGAGCAGGCGGATCTCATTGTGTCGCGCGTGCTCGGCCAGGAACTTCACCTCTCGCACCAGATCCTCATCCTTCAATCTCGCGCATGCGTCCATCGGATCGCCGTTCTCGTCGGTCATGTCTCCTCCTTCGCTCGTCCTTCGATTCACTGCTGATGATCACTATTCCCGGGAATAGTGATCATCAGTAGTTTTTCGGGGAGGCCCGCTTTCCCCTTCACCTAACATACGATCGACCCCCTCAAAAAGTTCGGCGCGCGCCAGCACAACCTCAAGAACGTCAGCCTGGACCTCCCCCGCGGCAAGATCGTGGTGGTGACCGGCCTGTCGGGCTCGGGGAAGTCCTCGCTCGCTTTTGACACTCTATATGCGGAAGGACAGCGACGCTACGTCGAGAGCCTCAGCGCCTACGCGCGGCAATTCCTCGAGCTCATGGACAAGCCGGACGTGGACCTCATCGAGGGCCTGTCCCCCGCCATCGCCATCGAGCAGCGCAACCCGTCGCACAACCCGCGCTCGACCGTCGCGACCGTGACCGAGATCTATGACTATCTTCGTTTGCTGTTTGCTCGCGTAGGGCACCCCCATTGCCCCAATTGCGGCTCCCCTATCAAGAAACAGTCGGCCCAGGCCATCGTCAACGAGGTCATGCGCACCCGCGCCGGCCAGTCCGTGTCGATCTTCGCGCCCCTCATCCAGGCCCGTCCGGGGACCTACGAGGACCTCTATAAGCGCCTCCAGCGCTCCGGCTTCGTCACCGCGCGCACCAACGGCGCGATCCACGAGCTCTCGTCTCCGCCGAAGCTCGACCGGTACAAGAAGCAGACCATCGAGCTGTTCGTCGACAAGCTGAAGGTGTCGAGCGACGAAAAACAGCGCCTCAACGACTCCATTGAAATAGCCCTAAAAGAATCGAGAGGGCTCGTGCGCGTCGAGGGCCACGGCGACGCCAACGGCGGCAGCCTCCACTCCGAGCATCACGCCTGCCCCAAGTGCGGCCTGAGCCTGCCCGAGATCGAGCCGCGCCTGTTCTCGTTCAACTCGCCTTACGGCGCGTGCGCCACCTGCGACGGCCTCGGGGTCAAGACAAACGTTGATGTCGATCGGATCGTTCCCGATCCAAGCCGTTCTATTGAAGATGGCGCCATCGTCGCGTGGTCGGACCCCGTCACGACGCGCACCAACCGCTGGAAGAAGTCCTGGTCGGGCTACTACACGGAGATCCTCGAGCAGATCTGCGAGCAGTTCAATATCCCCCTCGATAAGCCGTGGAACAAGCTGACCGACAAGCAGCGGGATATCATCCTTCATGGCGGCGGCACCTACACTCCGTCCTGGGCCAAGAACCCTCAGGACTTCGAGGGCGTCATCAAGAACCTCGAGCGCCGCATCAAGGAATCGGAGTCCGATTTCGTCAAGGGCGCCATCGCCGAGCGCTTCATGGGCCGCGCGCTGTGCCCTTCCTGCAAGGGCGCCCGCCTCAAGCCCGAGGCGCTGGCGGTCAAGATCGGCGGCCTGGGCATCCATAAGATCGTCGAGATGTCGGTCGAGAACGCCCGCAGGTTCTTCAAGGAGCTGAAGCTCAGCGACACCGAGCGGACGATCGCCAAGCAGGTCATGAAAGAGATCGTCTCCCGGATCGACTTCCTGTCCGCCGTCGGCCTCGACTACCTGACGCTCGACCGCGCCTCGGAGACGCTCGCCGGCGGCGAGGCCCAGCGGATACATCTCGCCACGCAGATCGGATCGGGGCTCACGGGCGTGATGTACGTGCTCGATGAGCCGTCGATCGGGCTTCACCCGAGGGACAACACCCGGCTTCTGACGACCTTGCGAAGGCTTAGAGACCTCGGCAACACCTTGATCGTCGTCGAGCACGATGAAGAGACCATCCGCTCCGCCGACTGGATCGTGGACCTCGGCCCCGGCGCCGGCGTCCACGGCGGGCGGATCGTGGCCGAGGGCAGGATCGGCGATATTTTAAAGGCCAAGGAGTCGGTGACCGGCGCCTACCTCCGCGGCGAGGGCCTTCGCCCCCCTCTCTCCAAGGGGCGCCCGCCGAAAGGCTGGCTCAAGGTCCGGGGCGCCGCGCAGTTCAACCTCAAGAGCATCGACGTCGACGTGCCCCTCGGGCTCATGGTGTGCGTCACCGGCGTCTCCGGCTCGGGCAAGTCGACCCTCGTGCACGAGGTCATCTACAAGTCCCTCGCGAAGCAGCTCGGCGGCGCCAAGGACGAGCCGGGCAAGGTTCGGAGCGTCGCCGGCATCGAGAACATCGACAAGATCATCCTCGTCGACCAGACCCCCATCGGCCGCACCCCGCGCTCCAACCCCGCGACCTACACCGGCCTGTGGGGCCCCGTGCGCGACCTGTTCGCGATGCTCCCCGCCTCGAAGGCCCGCGGCTACAAGCCCGGCCGCTTCTCCTTCAACGTGAAGGGCGGGCGCTGCGAGAACTGCCAGGGCGACGGCATGCTCCAGATCTCCATGCAGTTCCTGCCCGACGTGTACGTGCAGTGCGACGAGTGCAAGGGCCACCGCTTCAACGAGGAGACCTTGTCGGTCCGCTACAAGGGCAAGAGCATCGCCGAGGTCCTGGCGATGACCGTCTCCGAGGCGCGCGTCTTCCTCGGCGCCTACACGAAGATGACGCGCGTGCTCAAGACGCTCGAGGACGTGGGCCTGGGCTACGTCGGCCTCGGCCAGTCGGCGACCACGCTCTCCGGCGGCGAGGCCCAGCGCGTGAAGCTGGCGACCGAGTTGTCGCGCCGCGGCACGGGCCGGACGCTCTACGTGCTCGACGAGCCCACGACCGGGCTCCACTTCGCCGACGTGGCCAAGCTGCTCGAGGTGCTCCACCGCCTCACCGACCAGGGCAACACCGTGCTCGTCATCGAGCACAACGTCGACGTGATGCGGTCCTCCGACTGGATCCTCGACCTCGGCCCCGAGGGCGGCGACAAGGGCGGGACCCTCGTCGCGGCGGGACGGCCCGCGGACATCGTCAAGGTCAAGGCGTCCCACACCGGCCAGTACCTCGGCCTGCCCGGCTAGTCCCCGCCGAGCCCGCGCCGCAGGAAGAAGTACTCGTTGACCGGACGGTCGTCCCGGAGCCCCGCGGCGCCGGGAGAGATCAGCGAGTCGAGCGGCGTCTCGGACCCGAGCAGCGCCTGGAACTGCTCCGTCCCCGTCTTCCGCGGGCCCATCTCGAGCAGGTCGCGCGTCGCGGCCTTGGGCAGACGGGCGGCCAATTGCCCGGCGGTGCGCGCCGGGATCGGCTCGCGGCTGGCGAGGAGGTGCCAGCCCCAGCCCTCGAGCGAGCGGAACACGCGCACGTGCGGGAAGCTGTTCTTGACCGCCTTGGCGAAGGCGGAGACCACGAGGGGCTCCAGCGGCTCGACGATCCAGATCTGCATGATGCCGTCCGGCGCCAGGCGCTTCTTCGCGGCGCCGTAGAACTCCTCGGAAAAAAGGAAGCTGGTCCCGGCGGCGGTCATCGGCGGCGCGGGGTCCAAGGTGATGACGTCGTAGATCTCCGGGGCGCGCGCCAGGAAGCGGCGGCCGTCGTCGATGACGACGCGCGCGCCGGGCGCGGCCATGACCGCCGCCGCGTCCTCGTGGAAGAAGCCGAACAGCGCCGGCACGCTCGGCACCAGCTCGACGGCCGTCGCGGGGATGCCCCAGGAGAGGAGCGAACGGAAGGTGGTTCCCATCCCGAAGCAGATCACCAAGGCGCTCTTCGGCGGGCGGGGCAGGAAGGCCAGGGGCAGGTGGGCCATGACCTTGGTGATCGGCGTGAGCTTGGTCATGCCGATGTTGTTGATCTGCAGGACGCGCTCCATGCCCTCCCCCCCGACGGTCACGTTGGCCTGGTAGTCGCGCCGGACCTGGACGTTCGGGTTGTACATCGCCACGACGTCGTTGAAGGAGCTCGCGAACACGGCCATCAGGACCGCCAGCGCCGACGCGCCGGCGAACAGCGGGACCGGGCCGAGCCGCCCGAGAGAGATCGCCCCCCCGCGCTGGCGCCGCGCCGCGCGCAGGCCCGCGGCGAACAGCGGCGCGGACAGGAGGGCCAAAGCGGGGTTCTCCCCCATCCGCGGCAGGAGCACGAAGCCCGCGATCAGCGGTCCGATGAGGCAGCCCGCGATGTTGACGGCGTAGGCCTTGCCCGCGCGGTCCGGGTCTCCCGCCGACCAGCCGTCGATGAGGGCGGGCGTCACGAACCCCAGCAGGGCGCAGAAGGGCACGACGCCGACGGCGATGCGCGCATAGGCGTTCAGCGGCAGGTACGGGTCGGCGGCGTACAGCGGCAGGAGGCTGAGCGCGCCGGCCAGCATCCAGGCGGCGTCGTACCGGGAGGCGTTCTTGCCTATGCCCGCGCGGTACAGCCAGGAGCCGGCGAAGGACGCCAGCAGGTAGGTCGCCAGCACCAGGGCGAAGGCGTACACCGAGTTCCCCAGGTACGGCGTGAACTGACGCGTCCACACGACCTCCATCGCCATGCTGACGAGGCCGGTGAGGAAGAGAAGAGGCAAGGCGTCCGGGCGCGCCGCTCCCGCCGCGGGAGCCGTCGCCGCGCGGGGCGCCTCGGTCGCGGTCGAATAGCTCGCCGCCAGGGCGGCCGCGGCGATGGCGGCGTTGACCGCCGCGCCGAGATATAAAGTCCCGCGGAAGCCGAACAGCTCAATGAGGATGAAGGCGCTCGCCACGGTCCCCAGGCCCGCGCCGACGACGTTCGCGAGATACAGTCCGCTGAACGAATGGCTCGCTTCCGTCTCGAGGCGCTTGCCGATGGCGGCCATCGCCAGCGGGAAGGTGGCGCCCATGCACGCGCACCACGGCAGCAGGATCAGGCCGGTGATGAGGCCGGACGCCGCGTAATAGGACGCGGAGCCCCAGGCCACGCCGCCGAAAGAGCCCGCGAGAAGGTCGCGGCTCGCCGTCAGGAGATGCGGCACCGCGAGGGCGGACAGGCCGATCATCAGCTCCGCCGCGGCGTACAGGCGTAAGGAGAAGGAGGCGGGCTCGGCCTCGAGGCGGCGGCACAGGCGGCCTGCCCCCCAGCTTCCGAGGCCCAGCCCCGCCATGAACACCGACAGGAAGATCGAGACGAACGGCGCGGTCACGCCGAAGACGCCCATCGCCAAGCGCAGCCAGACGATCTCGTAGACCAGGCTGCAGAAGCCGGAGGCGAAGAACAGCGACAGGAATAAAATCACGGGACGGAGCGTACCATTTCCGGCTCAGCGCCCGGCGGGAGGCGCCGTCAACCGCTTGAGCTGGGCCTGCGCCACCTCGAGCGCCGCCGGCGACGGGCCCAGCGCGAGTCCCTTGCGGAAGGCGCGCTCCGCGTCGGGGTAGTTGCGCCCCGCGGTGAAGCACATCCCGATCCCTATGTAGGAATCGGCGACGCTCTGGTCGGAGTAGCCGTCGGCGAAGGCCAGGTTGACGCCCTCGGCGTAGGCCTGGACGGCGCCGCGGAAGTCCTTCTGCAGGAGGTGCAAAGAGCCCATGCGCTCCTGGAAGCGCACGCGGCGCCGGTCGCCCTTCGCCAGGCCGCGCAGTCCGACGATCAGGAAGGTGCGGGCCGCCACGTAGTCCCCGCGGTCCATCGCGGCCTGCGCCTGCGCCAGCCGCGCCTCCGGCGTGCCCTCCTCGGGCGCCTTCGCGGTCGCGGGGTCGTCGGAGCGGCCCCAGCGGAGCGTGAAGCTGATGCGATGGGCGTTGCCGAGCTCGCCCATCGGGACCAGGGCGTAGTCGGCGCCGACCTTGCGCCCCAGCCAGCCCAGCCCGAAGACGAGGCCGAGGCCCGCCTCCTGACGCGTGGTGAAGCCGGCCCGCACCGCGAACTGCTCGTCGATCAAGGTCTCCGCGCCGAAGCCGAGGCGGACCTTGTCGAGCACGCTCTTGGTGAGGTCGAAGGCCACGGTCACGTCGTTGTGGGGCAGCTTCGTCGCGTACGCCGCGCCCAGGCGCAAGGTCGTGGGCAGCTTCTCCGAGACGGAGGCGAACTTGACCGCGGGCCCGAGGTTCAGCAAGGAGGCTCCGAACGTGAGGCCCTTGACGTCCGGCATGCGGTACAGCCCGCCGATATCCAGGGCGTAGCCGCTGACCGAGAGCTCTCCCAAGGTCTCGGTGAAGTACTTGGCGCCCCCGCCGACGGCGAGGTCCGGGCTCAGCGCCCGGCCGTAGCCCGCGCCGAGGGAGGTGTCGCTGACGTTGAGGCGGCTGCCCGTCCCGCCGGGATTGGAGAGCGTCGTGCGCGGCACGTCGCCCAAGGTCGCGTAGTTGAACTGCAGGCCGAGGCCGTTCTTGAGGGCCGCGCCGATGTACTGCTGGCTCACGCCCTGCGCGTGCTGGTCGTGCATGAAGGTGGCCTCGCTCGACTTCACCCGGGCGAGGCCGGCGGGGTTGTAGAGCAAGGCGTTCGAGTCGGTCGCGAGCGCCGTGTAGGCGCCGCCCATGCCGACGGCGCGCGCGTTGGCGTCGAGGCTCAGGAAGTCGAAGGCCTCGGCGCCGGCCGAAGACTGGGCGTGGGCCGTCGCGGCGGCCAGGAGGGCCGCCAGGACGAGCGCCGCCGGCGCGCGGAAGAGCCTCATCGGATGATCACCAGCTTCTTGACCACGGATTTCTGGCCGGGGGCCGAGATCACGGCGAAATAAGCGCCCGAGGCGACGTCGCGTCCGTCCTGGTTGCGCGCGTCCCAGCGGACGGTCCCGGCGATGGTCGGGGTGTCGAGGCTCGACACCAGGCGTCCCGTCATGGTGTAGACGCGGATCTCGGAGCCGGCCGCGAGGTTCGCGAACAAGATGCCCGAGTTCGCGTCGCCGTGCGAGAAAGGCCGGCCCTCGTCGGGGTTCGTCCCGTTGGGCTTGTAAGGCACGGGGTAGGCCTGCACGCTGTCGAGGTTCGGGGCGAACGCCGTGCCGAGCATCAGAACGAAGGTGCTGAAGTGGGGCGTGCTGCCGGTGACCGTGCGGCTTGACGTGTTCACCGTGGTCGCGAAGTCCCGTGACCACCGTCCGGTGGCCTCCTCGAGGTAGTAGATCTGCAGCAGCGACGGGAAGCGGACCGTGTCCGGGTAGGTCAAGGTGATCGCCGCGACGCCGTTGAGGGCGGTCTGGCCGTTCGAGAGGCCGATCTTGATCGCCGAGCCGATCATGGTCTGGCCCGCGGGAGGGGCGGTCGTGATCGCCGGGTTGGCGATCACCGACAGGGTCGCGGTCGTCGTGTTGACGACGCCGGGCGGCAAGGTCACGCGCACCGCGGGATCGCCGGCCCCCGCGCCGGCGGTCTCCACGACGCTCGTCGCGAGGTTGGAGATGGTCTGGTCCTTCTTGATCTTGCCGTCGCCGTTCAAGGCCTCGCGGACGTCGGGGGCGACGGGGTCCACGACGATCCGCACGGCGGGCGGGGCGGCGTCCGGGACGCCGTCGCGGTCGTAGGCGACCGCCCGCAGGTCGTAGGAGCCGGCCGCGAGCACGGTCACGTCCCAATGCAGGAAGTACGGGAAATCCAGGTCGGGATTCGCGTGGTTGACGTTCGCGGCGGGCGCCGTGAGCCAGGCGCTCGAGGTCGCGAGCTTGTACTGGAACAGGACCTGCTGGACGTCGCTCGGCTCGCCGTACACGAGCTCTCCGAGTATGGTGACGCGGTCGCCGCTGATGCGCCGCCCCGAGTCGGGCTCCTTGATCGCCGCGCGCACGGCCGGGAGCGCGGCCGCGGCCCCGGACATGGCCAGCGCGCCCGTGGTCTCCACCGTGCCGCAGCGGTGCGCCGCGCGCAGGGCGAAGGTATACGACGCGCTCGACGTCAGCACGGCCGTCGTGTACCCCGTCGCGCTCGCGCCGAGCGTCGCGAGCGGAGCGGCGTAGGACACCGTCCCGGTGCCCGCGTCCCAGTACAGGCGGTAGCCCGTCACGCCCTCGCTCGGCGAGGGCGCCCACGACAGCCCGACGGTCCCCCCCGCGTTGGCCGCGGCGTTCAGGCCGGACGGAGGGCTCGGGACGGTGTTCGCCGTGACGCCTTGGAACGAGACGTAGGCCGTCGCCATGCCGTCGCCGTTGAGGTTGCGCACGCGGTAGTAGTAGGTCGTGCAGCCGAGCAGATCGGCTTCGGCGTAGGAGACGACGGCGCCGGCCGTCAAGGTCGAGTAGGCGACGGCGTCGGTCGAGCGCTGGAGCTCGGCGACGGTGGACGCGGGGTTGCCGTTGAGCGCCCACGAGGCGACGATGGTCGTCGAGGTCACCGCCGTCCCGGTCCCGGACGGGTCCGCCGCCAAGGTGTACGCCGTCGCCGCGGCCGAGAGCGGCCCCGTCCCGGCGATGTTGGTCCCCGCGGCCCTCAGGCCGTAGGCCGTGTTCGGCGCCAGCGCGGTCTCCACGAAGGGGCCGGAGGCCGCGGACGCGAGGAAAGCGTTGTCGGAGGAGCGGAACAGGTTGTACGAGCTCGCTCCGCTCGCCAGCGCCCAGCCCCAGGTCACGGAAGAGACGCCCAGGGCCGTCCCGGCCGGGGTCCCGGCCGCGCCGGGAAGCGCCGGCAGGGGCTGCGCGACGACGGCGAGCGTCGAGGAGTAGGCCGTCGCCGCGGCGTCCGCGTTGAACGCCCGCACGCGATAGTAGAAGGTCGCCGCGGGCGTCAGCCCCGTGTCGAGATAATAGGTCGCGGGCCCGGAAGCCTGAAGGCCGTAGCCCGCGCCCGTCGAGCGTTCGAGCTCGAAAGTCGTCCCGGCGGGGTTCCCGCTCGCGCTCCAGACGATGGTCGCGCTCGTCAGGGCCACCGCGGCCGCCGTCGGGGCGGAAGGGACGGCCGCCAAGGTCGTGCGCGAAGCCGCCGTCGAGCTCGAGATACCGCCGCCGTTGAACGCTTCGACGGAGTACGGGCCGTAGGCGGTGTTCGCGGCGAGCCCGGTCTGAGGCCAGGCGGTGGCGCCGGCAGCGAGATCCCCGGAAAGGCTGATCGTTCCCGACAGGACCCGGTAGCCGTCTTCGTTGTCGGCGTTGTCGGTCCAGGTCCACAGGATCGCCGATGCCGATTGCGCGGTTCCCGTGAAGCCCGACGGCGCGCCGGGCGCGGGGATCGGAAAGGTCACGACGGTGATCGACGAGGCGTAGGCGGTCGCCGTCAGGTCGTTATTGAGAGCGCGCACTCGGTAGTAGTAGGTCGCGGCTCCGCCGAGCGGCGCGTCGACGTAAGCCGCCGACGTGGTCGAGGCCAGCAGGGCGAATCCCGCCCCGGTCGAGCGCTCGAGCTCGAAGATCGTCCCGGCGGGATTGCCCGCCGTCCACGACACGGTCGCGCTGGTCTGGAAGACGCTCAAGGCGGCCAGCCCCGCCGGCTCGGCCGCCAGGGTGTAGCGCGTCGCCGAGCTGGAATCGGCCGTCGCGGCCGAGTTGAAGGCCTGCGCGAACAAGGGGCCGGAGCTGGCGTTGACGGAGAGCCCCGCCTGGAGCCAGGTGGTCGCGTCGACCGCCAGATTCCCGGAGACGTTGGCCGTTCCGGACATAATCCGGAAGCCGTCCTCGTTCGAGGAGCTGTCCGTCCAACTCCAGAGGATAGCGCCGGTGGAGAGCACCGTGCCGGCGAATCCCGTGGGAGCGGCGGGCGCGGTCACACCGCTCCACCAGTCCACGAGAGAGGCAGGATCGGCCTCATAGGCCGCCCCCGCGCGCGGCCCGGTGGAGGCGACCATCGTGACGCGTGAAGCCGGGTCCAACATCGCGCCGTTGACGTTCACCGCGACCGAGGCGTCGAAGCTTGACGCGGTGATCGTAGCGACGAAGGCCCCCCCGGTGAACTGCATGGCCGTGGCGCCCGAAGCCAGGCTGGAGAACGTCATCGAGCTGATCGTGAGTCCGGCTCCGGCGGCCTGAGTGCTGATGCTCATGCCGTGCCGAGCTCCCGTGACCGTGTTTGATGTGAATACAAGCGATCCGGTGTACCCGGCGGCCAGAGAAATCCCGATACCGGCGGAGCCAGGGGCGCTCAATAGCGAGTTTGACACGGAAAGATTCCCTGAGCCACCGTCCATATGGACTGCGGCGGCTTTGATCGCCATTAAGGTGCTGCCGGTAATGACGGTCCCGGATGAATTAGATATCCATACCGCCGACGAGCCTTGAATGTAGTTGCCGCTGAACGTGTTGGTGGAGGCGTTCCAACCGATTCTTATCGCATAATCGCTCGAAGCTGCGCCCGTGATCGTACTTTGGCTGACCGTGTTGTAGTTTGAATCGGTCACCATATCCAGCACAGACATCCCCGTGGGGTTCAGAATGAAGCTTTGGGTTATCGTGTTGAAGGAGGAAAGGCTGATGCTCAGGGTGGAACCGACACCCGGGCTGCCCCCTCCCAATACCGTGCATTGACTTATCAGGTTGTAGTTGGACCTAGGGTAAATGTACGCCGCGAGAGCCGTCGAATTGGCGATATAGCTTTGCGTGATCGTGTTGGATGACGAGGCGTTAAGATAGAGGCCTATACCAGCGGGGCTGGTTGTCGTCATTGTGGTCTGGCTGATCGTGTTGTAATTCGAACTGGCAATAAGAGCGCCGCCCACGCCCGACTCGGTGCCTATATAGCTCTGCAGGATAGTGTTGGAGTGGGACTCGAAAAGTCGGAGAGCCGGAACACCGAAGAGAGCGTCGTTCGTAGTAATCGTCATCTGAGTGAGCGTATTGTACGACCCGCCATTGATCTCGACGGCCGAATTCAAATTCGATGAAGCCGAGCTGAAAGAGACACTCGTCATCGTGCTCCCCGGCAAGAAGAAGCCCCATGCCCCGATATTCCCAACGGTGATGCTCGTATAACTCACCGTCGTCCAACTGGACGTTGCCACGCCCGCCGTAGCAATCTTCCCGCCTGCGTCCTTCACGTTCACGCCGCTGACCGAAACATAGGTCGAGGAGATGAACACGCCGTACGGCATCGGGTTCGTGGGCACGATATCGATTCCCTGTACGTTGACCGACGCGTTGGCGATCACGAATGCCGCTGCCGATGCGGCCGGCGGTGAAACGACCGGCCTTTGAACCGACGCCGGGTCGGCCAGGATCGTGATCGGCCAGCCGTTATTGGCGAAGTTCCGGACCGTCACCTGCTCGGGGTAGGTCGCCCCGTCGCGGATCACCACGCACGCGGGGCCCGTCAGCGACGAGGGCAGGCCGTCGACAGCGGACTGGATCGTCGTGTAGGCCTGGCCGCCGCCGACGTTGTTGGTCGCCGCGCAGCCCGGATAGGCGGGGTTGACCGTGGCCGAGTCGTTGAGTCGGATGGTCCGGTACGCCCCGGAGGGGCTCGTGAACGAGTAGCCGGTCACGTAGACGTAGGTCCCCGTGCCCTTGGCCGCGCCGTAGGCGCGGTCGCTGGTGCCGCTGTCGAAGGTCCGGGAGGAGGACAGGACGAGGCCCGGGCCGTACTCGAGGATCAGCATGTCCTCCGTGGCGCCGGCGAAGCTGTTTCCCACCACGACCAAGGTCGCGGTCCCGACGAACACGGCGCCGAAGCCGGCGTCGTAGGAGGGCGTGTTGTAGGCGGCCACGGCCTGCTGCGCGAGGCTGGAGTCGTACTTGACGGTCGTGAACGCGAAGTTAGAGCCGCCGGGGTCGGACTCCCCGGTCACGTAGACGTTCCCGGACGGGTCCGTCGTCACGCCGTAGGCGCGGTCGGTGGCCCCGGACGCGTCGTAGACGGCGGAGGAGATCAAATTCAGGGAGGGAGTGAACTTGGCCGTCTTGTAGTCGTACGGGTTTCCGAAACCGGTCACGATGACGTTCCCGGAGGCGTCGAGCGTCAGCGCCGTGGCCTGGTCGACCCCGGCTCCGCCGTAGGTCGTCGTGGCGAGGACGACCAAGGACGGAGAATACTTCACGATCCGGAAGTCGGTGCCGGTACCCGTGTTCGAGGAATAGCCCGCGACGAAGGCGTTCCCCGAGCCGTCGAACGCGATGGACGTGGCGACCGCGTCGCCGAGGCTGATGCCGCTGATGACGGCCGACCCGACGGCCACGAGATCGGGATTGTATTTCTTGACGACCCAGTTCGTGAGGGGGCCGCCGGTCACGCTGAGCCCCACGACCCAGGGGTTGCCGGAGGGGTCGACCGCGACGCCGTATGCCCGGCCCTGACCGGCGATGAAGGCCGCCGAGCTCAAGGCGACGCCCGCCGAGGAGAGCTTGACCGTCGTGCCGACGTCGTTCGAATCGCCGGTGACGTAGATGAAGGGCCCGCCGGCGGTGATGGTGTCCACGGCCACCGACTTGGCCTCATCGACGGCGGCGGTCTGATAGACCGCGCCGCTCGACACCGAGAAGTCGCCGTCGAAGGTCTGAGCGAGGGCCGCGCCGGGGACGCTAAGGGCGAGCAGGGACAGGAAGAACGCCAACCGCTTCGGCGGAGCTCGCATCGGGGGTACCGCTGCTGATATAACCCCGAACGGGCCTGCGCGCAAGTCTAATATGTGGAAATTTTCGCTTAATTTTTCACGCTAATTAAGCTAATTTAGCCGCTTATTCGGGGGCTTCAGTCTTGGGCTTGGCGAAGCCGGTGGAGAAGCTCTTGAAGGAGGTGGCCTTGAGCCCGGCCTTGCCCACGACCGCGTCGTCCACGCCCTTGCGCGCGTCTCCCGCGAGGGCCGCCACGCGACGCTTGTGCGCGGGGTCGGCGAGCCAGGCCCGCCACTTCTTGTCCATGTCGGAGATTTTCCTATAGCGGTAGGTCAGCCACAGGGCGTCCGCGACGGGCTTGCCGTCGCGCAGGGCGGCGCACAGGCTCTTGAACTGGAGGCGGGAGTGCTTGCGCAGGAGGAAATGCGTCACCGAGTAGGCCTGGATGTACCATTCTCCGACCGCGGCCTGGTCGTTGTGGAGGTCCTTGGTCGGCGTCACGCCGAAGAAGGTCTCCAGGTCGGGGAATTTCCTCGGCTCGATCATCGTCATCTGCTGGTACCAGACCGAGGTCTCCGGCCGGTCCGGGGATTCCGCCTCCTCGAGCATGGCGAGGCCCTCGTTGATCCAGGACGGGGGCTCGCGGCGGGCTTCCTGCCAATAGCTGTTGAACAGGAGGTGGGTGGCCTCGTGGGCCATGACCGAGAGCATCTTGCGCGGGTCCTTCATCGTGGGCATGGCGACGGCCTTGCGGTCGTAGATGGCCAGGCCGTTCGACCATTTCGGCGGCGCGAACTCCCCTCCCAGGAAGCTCTCCTGGTCGGCGTAGATGTAGAGGTTGATCTTGTCCTTGGCCATCCACGGGGAGAACATCCCCAGGTCCATGCGCAGGCGGGAGTGGACCCGCTCCGAGCCCATGGTGAAGCCGGCCGGCAGCCAGGCGGTCTGGTGGTTGATGACGAAGTGCGGGGTCTGGCTCTGGCGCCAGTCCCAGCTCTGCCCGTCGCGGGCGCCGGCCGGGACGGCCAGGAGGACGGCGAGAAGGGCCCCGCGCATGGCGTCAGCGTAGCAGAACAAGTCGAAGTTCGCCAGCGCGGAGGACTGTTTCCGGAAACAGTCGGACAAAAAACGAATGATGATCACTCTTCCCGGGAATAGTGATTATCATGAGTGACCGCAACTTTGCGGGGTATAGGTCCAAAGCCTGCCCGTTTTCGATTGCCCGTCAGACGGTATTTTGGTAAAATGACAATCGCCCGTTAGAAAGTTAAAGCCTGACACCCAAGCCGGACGGAGAGACGATGGCCACCATGCGGACTTTGTTCCTGAACCCCCCCTCATTCGAAGGTTTCGATGGAGGCGCGGGAGCCCGCTATCAGGCGCGGCGCGAGATCAGGTCCTTCTGGTACCCCACCTGGCTGGCCCAGCCGGCCGCCCTCATCCCCAACTCCAAGCTCATCGACGCCCCGGCCGACGACCTGACCCTCGAGCAGGTGCTCCAGCGCGCCCGCGGCTTCGAGCTGTGCGTCATCCACACCTCGACCCCTTCCTTTGATAACGACGCCAAGGTCGCCGACGCCCTGAAGAAGCAGAACCCCGACATGAAGATCGGCTTCGTGGGCGCCCACGTCGCCGTCCTCCCCGAGGAGTCGCTCAAGAACGCCCCCGTCCTCGACTTCGTCGGACGCGAGGAGTTCGACTACACGATCAAGGAAGTCGCCGAGGGCCGCCCGTTCGACTCGATCGCCGGCCTGTCCTACCGCAAGGCGGACGGCGAGTTCGCGCACAACCCCGACCGGATGCTCATCGACGACATGGACAGCCTGCCCTCCGTCCTGGACGTCTATAAGCGCGACCTCGTGGTTCCCAACTACTACATCGGCTACCTGAAGCACCCCTACCTCTCGCTGTACACCGGCCGCGGCTGCCCCGCGCGCTGCTCGTTCTGCCTGTGGCCCCAGACCGTCGGCGGCCATGTCTATCGCACGAAGTCGGCCAAGGCCGTCATCGCGGAGATGGCCCGCGCCAAGGAGATGTTCCCCGAGGTTAAAGAATTCTTCTTCGACGATGATACGTTTACCGCGGATCTGACTCGTGCCGCGGAGATCGCCAAAGGCCTTGGGAAGCTGGGAATCATGTGGTCGTGCAACTCCCGAGCGAACGTCCCGTTTGAATACCTCAAGATATTCAAAGACAACGGATTGAGGCTTTTGCTTGTCGGCTACGAGTCCGGCAACCAGCAGATCCTCAACAATATTAAGAAAGGGGTCCGGGTTGATATCGCCCAGGAGTTCACCCGCAACTGCCGCAAGCTCGGCATCGTCATCCACGGGACCTTCATCTTGGGCCTCCCGGGCGAGACCAAGGAGACGATCGAGGAGTCGATCAAGTACGCCTGCGAGCTGAACGTGGACACCATCCAGGTGTCCTTGGCCGCGGCCTACCCCGGCACCGAGCTGTACCGCCAGGCGATGACCAACAAGTGGTACGACGAGGGGACGATGGTGCGCAACGACGGCACCCAGGCGAGCGCGATCTCATATCCCCACCTCAGCGCGGCCGACATGGAGGCGGGCGTCAAGCGCTTCTACTCGAAGTTCTACGCGCGCCCCACGCCGATCCTGCGCATGCTCGTGAACATGGCGAAGGACCCCCTGGAGCGGCAGCGGCGCCTGCGCGAGGGCAAGGAGTTCCTCGACTACCTCCGCGGACGGCAGAAGCCGGCCGTCTCCCGCCTCGCCCCCGGCGAGACCAAGCACAAGGAGCCGGTGGCCGCCTGATACTTCCCGCCATGGAGTGGGAGATCGTAGGGCTGATCATGCTGGCCGCCGCGGTGGCGGGCCGGGCCGCGTTCTCGGCCTTCGCCCTCGCCTGCGGGGCCTTCACGCTCGGCTTCACGGTGGTCGCGGCCGTGTTCGCGCGGCGCTTCCTCTTCGTCCGCTCCCCCCGCTCCGCGGCGCCGCTGCCCCCGATCACCTTGATCAAGCCGCTCAAGGGCGAGGACCTGGACCTGGAGGAGAACCTCGCCAGCTTCTGCCGGCAGGATTACCCCTGCTACCAGATCCTGTTCTGCCTCGCGAGCCCCGACGACCCGGCGCTCGCCGCGGTGTCGCGCCTGAAGAAGGAGTTCCCGGACAGCGACATCGAGGTGGTGGTCTCCAAGAGCCGGATCGGCTACAACCCGAAGGTCAACAACATGGCGAACGCGTATCCGTTCGCCAAGTACGACCTGCTGCTGATGTCCGACTCGGACATCCGCGTCACGCCCGGGTTCCTGCGCGACATGGCCGCGCCCTTCGCCGACCCGTCCGTGGGCCTGGTGACCTCGTTCTACCAGGCGTCGGGCGCGCGCGGCGTCTGGGGCTGCATGGAGGCGCTGTCGATCAACGCCCACTTCCTGCCGCAGGCCGCCTGCGCGGCTCATTTCGGCATGCGCTTCGCCATGGGCGCGGCGATGATGGTCCGCCGCCAGGCCTTCGAGGCCTCCGGCGCCTTCGCGAACCTCGCCGACCACCTCGCCGACGACTTCTGGCTGGGCGAGTCGGTCCGCGAGGCCGGCTGGCGGCTCGCGACGGCCGAGGGCTGCGTCGACTCGATCCCCGGCATCGGCAGCGCCCGCGGCCACTTCAACCACCTGGTGCGCTGGGCGCGCACGATCCGCCTGTGCCAGCCCGCCGGCTTCTACGCGAGCCTGATCCAGCACGGGTTCTCCTTGCTCGTCCTGCGCCTGCTCGTCCAAGGGCCCGACGCGGCCGGCGCGGCGCTCCTGGCCGGCATCTGGGCCGCCAAGTCGGCCTCGGCCGTCTCGCTCGGAGGCGGGCTCGGCGGCCGCCAGCCGGCGCGGGCGCTCTGGCTCCTGCCGCTGTCGGAGCTGTTCTCGTTCTTCGCCTGGATCGGCGCCTGCTCCTCGAACACGGTGGTCTGGCGCGGGGAGCTGTTCCTGGTCCGGGCCCAGGGCCGGCTCGAGCCCACCGCGCCGCCCCTGGCCGTGCGCCAGGCGCTCTCCGTCGAGCCTTAGGCCTTGATGCGCGACGCCCGGCGCTGGTTCACCCTCGGGATAATCGCCCTCGGCTCGGCGACGTTCCTGTACCTGCTCTGGTCGTTCGGCCCGATGCTGGTGTGGGACCGCCTGCGCGGCTTCGGCTGGGGCTTCGCCGTGGTCATCCCCTTCCAGATCTTCGACCACATGCTCAACGCGGCGGGCTGGCGCCTCGCCTTCACCCCGGCCGAGGCGAGGAAGGTCTCGTTCTGGGAGCTCGTGCGCGTGCGCATCGGAGGCGACGGGGTCAACTACCTGACCCCGAGCGGCAACATCGCCGGGGAGTTCGTGCGCCCCGGCATGCTCCGCTCGTCCCTGAGCCACGACGCGAGGGTCGCCAGCGTCGTCGTCGCGAAGGCCACCCAGTCGGTCGGGCAGGCCCTGTTCGTGCTGGTCGGCCTGATCTACCTGCTCAACGCGCGCGTCTACGCCTTCAAGGCCGGACAGGCGGGCTGGGCGGCGGCGGGCATGAGCGTCATCCTCTTCGGGGTGGCGCTGCTCGTCGGCCTGCTCGCGGCGCGGCCGCCGGCGTGGCTGAAGGCGCGCTTCCCCGCGGCGGTGGAGAAGACCGAGCCGCTGCGCCGCAGCCTGCGCGAGTTCCTCGGGCGCCATCCGGCGCGCCTGCTGGGCTCGATCGTCTTCTTCATGCTCGGCTACGCGTGGGGCGCGGCCGAGATCTGGCTGATCTGCCAGTTCCTCGGCTACCCGGTCAGCGCCGAGATCGCCCTGTGCATCGAGTTCCTCTCGAACGTCGTCGACTCCTTCGCCTTCATGGTGCCCGCGAAGATCGGCACGCAGGAGGCGGGCAAGACCGCGATCTTCAAGGGCCTGGGCATGGCGGCCGACGTGGGCTTCACCGTCGGCCTGATCCGCCACGCGCGCGAGATCCTGTGGGCCGGGGCCGGGCTCGGGATGTACGCCGCTCAGCAGCGGGCGCTGGTCAAGAAGCCCGGCTGACGAGCTCGACGCCGTGCTCGTCCAGGGCGCGGCGGACCTTCGGACTGAGCAAGGTCTCGAGCTCGGTGACGCTCTGATGCGTCGGGGCGGGGATATGAGTCGCCCTCAGCCTCGGGTCCGTGGTCGGGTGGAAATACATCTCCGTGGTCCCCTCCGGCAGGCGGGCGATCAGCCACAGCGCGTAGTCCTCCTTCATCAGGCCCGAGCGCAGGAGGCCCCAGGTGCGCGGCCGCTCGAGGCCTTCGGCCGCCCCTCCGACCCAGGCGCCCATGGTCCCGAACACGCCCGCCAGGAGGGCCGTGCCGGGGCTTTCCGCACCCGGGAAGCCCTTGAGGGCCTCCCACTCCCCGGAGGGCAGGCGGACGCGCGGGATGCCGTATTCCCGCGCCAGCCGGCACACGGCGGGGAAGATGACGGGATGGACGTGGACGTTGATGTGGCCGTCGATATGGGTGGGCTTCACGCCGAGCTTCAGCAGGGCCTCGATCTGGCCGCGGATCTCCCCCTCGAGCCCCGTCCGGGCTTTCGAGTCGAAAAAATAGCGCGCGCCGGCCATCTCCGGTCTGTCCGAGCATAATTCGAGGTGCAGCCCCACCCCCAGCCCGGGATTGTCCCGGGCGATGCGGGCCGCCTCGGCGGCGGCCGGACGCCCCGTCATGAGGCTGGCGAAGCGCAGGATGCCCTCGCGGTAGGCCTTGAGGACCGCGGCGTTGACTTCCGGAGTGTCGCCGAAATCGTCGGCGGTGGCGATCAGGCGGCGGGTCAATCGGGGTCGGAGGAGATGATGGTGATGACGCACGGACCCCCGGCGGGGCCGGTGACCACGACGCGGGGCAGGGCCGTCGTGTTCGGGCAGGAGCAGTTGCACTGATTGACCCCGACGCCGGGGCCGGAGCAGGGGAAGTAGGTCGGGGTGCTCGAGCAGACCGAGTTCGTCTTGTTCCAGTAGGTCAGCGCGCGCTGGAGCATGGCCTCCGCTTCCTTGCGGTTCTGGGCTCCCTTCGTCGCCCGGTCCACGGCGATGTAGTTCATCAGCACCATGCGCAGCAGGCCGGCCGCGATGAACGCGACGATGACGCCCGTGATCAGGACGTGGACCAGGACGGAACCGCGCTCGTTCGTTTTAATCAACGGTGCTGTTGTACTGTTTCTGCATGGCGATGCCGATGTCGAAAGGGGTGCTCTTGGGGTTCGGCTCGTTGGAGGTCGGGGTCTGGCGGCCGATGACGTAGCGCACGCGCACGCCGCCGATGCTGTTGTCGCGCGTGAACATGTTCGGGAAGCCGCTCAGCTTCTCCAGCTTGAAGCCGATGACGCTGACGCCGGCGCCCGCGCCGTTCTCGTTCCAGGTGCCTCCCGGCGAGGCGGTGCAGGCCACGGGCACGCCCGGGTCCGGGCAGGTCACGGCCGGGTAGGCGCCGACGTTGGCGAAGCGGCGCAGGACGAGGTTCGCGGGGTCGGAGCTGTCCACGCAGTATTGGATCACGGAGACCAGCCCGGGGGCGTTCTTGTCGAGCCTTCGGTCGGGGCCGGTCTGCACCCGCGACCAGTTCTTGCACACGATGAGGGAATCCGAGGCGGCGCCGTTGGCGATCGGGAAAGCGAGGACGTTGGCGTCCTCGATCTCCTTGGCCATCGCGAGGTAGCTGACCAGCGACCAGCCGGTGACGGTGCCGGAGCGGATGCCGTCGATCTGGCTGCGCGCCATCTGCGAGGCGATCGTGGCCACGCCGACCAGCACGAAGGAGGCGAGCGAGATCGCGATGACGAGCTCGATGATCGAGAAACCGACCGAGCCATCCGGCGAGGAAGTGCCGCTTCCACTCGCCGTAAGAAGGCGGCCGGAGGTCTTTCTCATGGCTCGTTCCAGGTCGTCGTGATGCTGACCGAGGGGACCGGGCGGGTGTTGACCCCGTCGGTGATGGTGTCGGTGGTGCTGATGAAATAGATGACCCGGGCGTTGTAGGGCGCCGCCTCGAAGCTGGCGGGGAGCACGCCGGTCAAGGTGTGGCTGCCCGCGGTCAGCGCGTAGCAGTTCACGCAGCTCGTGTCGTTGACGCCGCCCGAGTCCATGGACCAGCTCGCGACGCCCGCGCCCTGGCCGGGGCCGAGGATGGTCGTGTTGTTGGGGTCTCCCGTCACGTAGTTCTTGAGCTGGGCGGCGACCTGGCGGGCGCCGGCCGCGGCCTTGATCTTGCGCTCGCCCTTGCTGCCGCCGGTCTTGACCGTGAGCGCCACGCTGAACACCGAGGTGACCATGATCGAGGTCAGCAGCATCGCCACCATGACCTCGACCATGGTGTAGCCGGCGTCGCCGCGCGGAGCGCGGCTCCGGCGGACGTCAATAGGTCGGTGCTGGCGCGCCGCCATTGTTGGTGATGACCCCGGTGGGGCTCTGCGAATAGCTCCACGCCGCGTACGTCCCGGATTTGCGCTTGGCTCCCGCCGTCACGTTCGTTCCGCCGCTGGCGAAGCACGCTCCGCCGGTGGGGCTGCACGCGTAGAAGTTGTAGGGCTTGGAGCCGAAGTTCTGGTCGGCGAGGTACTTGCACCAGACCAGCTCGCAGGCGGTGCCGCCGCCGGGGCCCGTGGCCGGGCAGGCGCCGGTGCCGCAGCCGGTGTTGGCGGTCGTGGGGAAGGTCCCCACGATGTAGCTGTTGCTGTGGTCGAGGGCGTACATCTTGTTGGTCGTCCCGATCATGTTGACGAGGGAGACGGCGTCGTCGGCCTTCGTCGTCTCGACGCTCTTCAGGTAGGACGGCACGGCGACTGAGGCGAGGATGCCGATGATCAGCACGACGACCAGCAGCTCGATGAGGGTGAAGCCGGCGCGGTTCTTGATCATTATTTCCCCAGGCTCGACAGTTTGAAGACGGGAAGGAAGACGGCGAGCACGATGACGCCGACGAGCATGCCGATGCCGACGACCATGATCGGCTCGATGATCGCGTTGAAGCTGCGGGTGAACTGCTCGATCTGCTCCTTGTAGAACGAGGACAAGGTGACGAGCATGTCCGGCAGCTTGCCCGACTCCTCGCCCATGAACATCATCTCGGTGACCAGCGGCGGGAGCGCGCCGGTCTTCTTGAAGGACTGCGAGATGGACTTGCCGCCGGCGACGTCGGCCTTGACCGAGGCCAGGACGCGCCGGAAGATGATGTTGTTGGCGAAGACGCCCTCGAGCACGGAGATCGCGTTGAGGATGCTGACGCCGGACTCGATCAAGGTGGAGAGCGTGGTCAGCATGCGCTCGATCATGATGTTCTTCAGGAAGTCCCCCACCAGGGGCAGGCCGAACAGCAGGGCCCATTTGGTCTCCTGCCCGGACTCCGTCGAGGTGTAGGCGTTGATGACGAACCAGATCGCCACCAGCGAGATGATGAGGGCCCCGAGGTGGTGGACGAGGATGTTCGAGACGACGATGATCGCCGCGGTCAGGGGCGGGAGCTTCACGTTGAAGCTCGCGAAGATCTCGGCGAAGACGGGGACGATCTTCAGGATGAAGAACAGGAGGACGCCGCCGGACACCGTCATCAGCACGCCGGGGTAGGCCATGGCGGAGACGATCTTGCCCTGGATCTCGGCCTGGGAGTGGATGTAGGCGCCGATCTGCTTGAGCACCTTGGGCAGCTGGCCGCCCATCTCGCCGGCCTGCACGAGGGAGACCCACAGCGTGTCGAAGGCCTTGGGATGGCGCTCCAGGGCGCGGTAGAGCGCCGTGCCGCTCGAGACGTCCTTGGTGACCTGGGCGAGCGCGAACTGGAGGGGCTTGGAGCTGGAGTTCTCGCCCAGCAAAGACAGCGCCCGGACGAGGGGCACGCCGCCGTTGAGGAGGGTCGAGAGCTGCTCGGCGAAGAAGATGAGGTCGCGAAGGGCGGGCTTCCCGCCGCCGCCGGAGGAGGCCTTGCCTCCGCCCGCGCCGCTCGTCTTGTCCGCGATGATGGACAGGATGAAGAAGCCCTTGGCCTGGAGGGCGTTGATCGCCTCGTTCTCGTTGTTGGCCTCGAGAGCTCCCGAAGAGGTCTCCCCTTTGCTGTCCTGGACGGTGTATGCGTAGCGGGCCATTATGTTGTCAGTGTAACAGGCGTTGGAAGGCGTGTCAATCCGACACGGTGACGGACATCACCTCGTCGATCGTGGTCAGCCCGTTGAGCACCTTGCGGAAGCCGGAGGCGCGCATCGTCCACATGCCGGCTTCCTCGCCCGCCTTCTTGAGCTTGCCCACGTCCGCGCCGTAGCGGTAGATGATCTCCTTCATCGCGGCGTTGAGCTTGTAGACCTCGTAGATCGCTTTCCGGCCCGAGTAGCCGGTGCGCGAGCACTTGTCGCAGCCGCGGGCCTCGTAGAACACGACGGAGGCGGGGTCCGGCGGCTGCTCGAGGAGCGCCTCGCGCACCACCTGCTCGGCCAGCTCGGCCGGGACCTTGGCGGGCTTCTTGCACAGCGGGCACAGCAGGCGCACGAGGCGCTGAGCGGCGGCCAGCTGCAGGGAGTTCGCGAGCATGAAGGGCTCGATGCCCATGTCGATGAGGCGGGCGACGCAGGACAGCGCGTCGTTGGTGTGGAGCGTCGAGATCACGAGGTGGCCCGTGAGCGCGGCGCGCAGGCAGGTCTGCGCCGTCTCCTGGTCGCGGACCTCTCCGACCAGGATGACGTCGGGGTCCTGGCGCAGGAAGGAGCGCAGGGCCGAGGCGAAGGTGAGCCCGATATTGGCACGGACCTGTACTTGGTTGATCCCCTCGATCTTGAGCTCGACCGGGTCCTCGATCGTCATGATGTTGATGTCGGGGCTCTTGATCGTGTTGAGGATGGCGCCGAGCGTGGTCGTCTTGCCGGAGCCCGTCGGGCCGGTCATGAAGAACAGGCCGTGCGGCTTGTTGGCCGCCTCGATGATGTCGTCGCGCTGTCTGGGATCGAGGCCTACTTTGTTGATGTCGAGGTCGACGGCGCCCTTGTCCAGAATACGCATGACGACCTTCTCGCCGAACACGCAGGGGCAGATCGAGACGCGCAGGTCGATGACGCGGTTCTGCACCTTGATGGAGAACTGTCCGTCCTGCGGGAGGCGGCGCTCGGCGATGTCGAGCTTCGACAAGATCTTGATGCGCGAGATCATGGCGGCGAAGAGGTGCTTCGGCGGGGGGCTGCGCTCGTAGAGGATGCCGTCGATGCGGAAGCGCAGGGCGACGCGGTCGTCGTATTTCTCGATGTGGATGTCCGACGTGCGCTCCTGGATCGACTGCTTGAGGATGGCGTTGATGAGCGAGACGGTCTGGGCGCCGGCCGCGTCGACCGCGAGCTGGTCGAGGTTGAGGCGCTCGTCGCCGGTCGACGTCGCCTCCTCGATCTCGTCCTCCCCCTTCTTCGCGTTGAGCGTGTTCTCGATGGCGCTGCCGCCGACGTAGAACTCGTCGATCGCCTTGAGGATCTGGGTCTTGGTGGCGATGAAGGCCTGGATCTCGTGGCCGCTGAGGAGCTTGAGGTTGTCGATCAGGAGGACGTTGTCCGGGTCATGCAGGGCGACGGCGAGCACGTTATCGTCGAGGAACAGCGGCAGGACCAGGTTCTCGCGGGCGTAGTTCTCGGGGATGACCTTCTCGAGGGCCTGACCCTTCTCCGACTTGAGGATCTTGTTCTCGCGCGAGGCGTACGGGATGCCGTACTGCTTCGAGAGGGCGACGGCGATGTCGTCTTCCTTGGTGAACCCGAGCTTGACCGCGGCCTCGTTGAACGAGCAGCGGCTCTGCGTCGCGGCCTTCTGGGCCTTGTCGCGCTGGTCCTCGGTCAGGACGCCGCTGCTCACCAGGATCTCGGCTAGATTGGACATGTGCTCCTTTTTACCGTCCCTTTACCGAAGTATAGCCGACCCTCTCCGGTTGTCAAGCCCCTTCACTAATAACGACAAGAAACGGCTACGGCAACGAATGAACCACAAAGACACGAAGGCACCAAGAACGGCTTAGGGTTAGCGGCAACGCCATTCATCCGTTTCTTTGTGTCTTGGTGTCTTTGTGGTTCATCAGTGCCGTTGAGCGCCGTCAATCGCTGACGATGGTCGGGGTGATGAAGATGACGAGGTCGGAGTTCACCCGGCGCGTCGAGGAGCTCGTGAAGAGCCAGCCGACGATCGGGATGTAGCCGAAGAAGGGCACCTTGCGCACGACCTTCGACTCGGTCGAGCGCAGCAGGCCGCCGAGGACCAAGGTCTGGCCGTTCTTGATGCGGACCAAGGTCGACGCCGAGCGCTTGATCGGGTTGAACACGCGGTTGGACGACACCGAGATCGACGCTTCCTGGATGTCCGTGAAGGAAGGCTGGACCAGCATCGTGATGTAGCCCTCCTTGTTGACCTGCGGCGTCACTTTCAGCACCAGGCCCGTGGCCTCGCGATGGACGCCGGAGACCTGCAGGCTGGTGCCGCCGCTCGCGCCGGCCTGGGAGACCTCGAAGTTGGTGGCCTCCTGGGCGCTGATCTCGATGATGGCCGATTTGTTGTTCAGGGTCAGGATCTTGGGCTTGCCGAGGAAGCGCGCCTCCGAGCGGGAGATCATCGCCCGCAGGGCGATCTTCAGGGAGGTCAGGTCGAGTATGCTCGTCTTCATGAAGCTGCCCGTGTTGACGAGAGCGCCCGTGTTGGAGCCGGTCGCGGAGACCGCGTTCGCGGCGGTCGCCGCGGCGCCGCTGAGGCTGCTGGAGACGCCCGCGAGCGGATCGAAGAATTTCGTCTTGCTGAGGTCGCTCGGCAGGTTGAGCGGGAAGACCGTGTCGCGCACGCCGCCCGTGAAGGTCCCTAGCTCGCCGTTGGGGCCGCCCCACTCGAAGCCGAGCTCCCGGGTGCGCTGGGAGTCGATCTCGACGATCTGGGCCTCGATCAATACCTGGGGCGCCTTCTTGTCCAGCTCGGCGATGATCTGCTCGACTTGAGGGAACACCTCGGGGATGTCGGTGACGATCAGCGCGTTGGTTCGCGGCTCGATCTCGACGTGGCCGGATTTGGAGAGCACGCTTTTCAGGACGTTGATGATCGCGACGTCGGACCCCGCGGCGCCCGCGGGGGAGGCCTGAGTCGAGGCGCCCGAGGAGGAGGCGGATCCGCCTCCTCCCGTTCCCGCTCCGGCGCCGCCGGCGGCGGCTCCGCCCGCGGCGGCCCCGGTCATGGACGCCGGCCCGGACGCGCCGGAATCGCCGCTGAGCGGGATCAGGGGCACGAAGCTCAGCGTGTAGATGCGCGTGATGAGGTTCTCGACCTGCTTCGAGCGCGGCGTCACGACGTAGGTGTTGCTCTTGCCGATCTGCTGGTAGGTCAGGCCCTTGATCTCGAGCAGGACCTGAAGCGCCTCGCGCACGGTCACGTTCTGCAGGAAGGCCGTCACGCGCTTGGACTCCAGGCCTTCGGTGATGATGAAGTTCACCTTGGCCTGGGCCGAGATCGTGTCGAGGAAGGTCGCCAGCGGGGCGCCCTTCACGCGCACGGTCACGCGCATGTCGAGCGGGGCGAGCGAGGCCGTCACGCCGCCGCGCGCGGGCGCGGACGCGCCGATCTGCACGCCCTGCACCGAGCGAGGCGCCGCGGGCTCGTCGGGCTCCGCCGTCGGCTCGGCCTCGCTCCCGATCGGGCCGCCGCCGGGCGCGGGAGACTGCTGCTGGAACTGAGGGTTGGCCTCGGGCTCGGCCCGGCGGCGCTGGGCGAACGCCTCCCCGGGGGCCGCCGCCGCGACGGCGAACGCGACGAGGAGCGAAACCCCGCTTCTCGCGATCTTCGTCCAGCGGCCTTCGTAAGCGCGAATCCTAATCATGATGCCTCCAGCGGCCCTAATCACGGCTGACGCCCTTCGAGAACCTCTTGCCCTGATAGACGAACGTCACGCCGAGATCGGTGATCTTCACGATCTTGATCCCGGTTTTCCCGATGAACGCTCCGACGCCGAGGACCTCGTCGTTGACGATGACCTTGAAGCCGGAGTCCGGGTTGCTCACGATGCCCTGCAGGTTGATCTGGCTCGCCGGGTCCTGAACCTTCTGTTTTCTGGGTCCGCGGACCCTGACCCGCTTCGCGTTCTCGAGGTCCTCGGCGGCTTTGCGCCTGGCCTCCTCTTCCTCGAGGATGCGGACGAGGTCGAAGGGCGACAAGGTGGGGTCGCGCTTGAGCGGCACGAAGGTCGTGGTCGACACGGTGAAGGAGGCGGCCTGCCCGCCCTCGGCGGGCGCGGCGGGGGCCGTGGAGAGGGCGGCGGAGGCGGACGCGTCCATGGTCGCCGCCGAGGCGACGGCGGGCGAAGCCGGGACGGCGGCCGCGGCGTCCGCGACGGCCGCGCCCGGCGCCGCGACGGCGGCGGTCGAGGCGGCGGGAGTCATCGGGTTGACGAGCTTGGCGTTCGGCGAGGACTGGAACACCCCTCCCTCGGGCACGCGGCCGCGCGCCTTGGCCGCGACCGCCTTCTCGCGGTCGGCCTTGAGGTGCGACCACCAGTTGAAGAACAGCACGCCGGGCACCGCCAGGGCGATCACCAGGATCACCCAGCCGAGGCCGCCGCGGGCGCTGCCGGTTCCGGCCATCAGTTGAACCTCTTCTTCGGGATCGCGGTCATCACGGACGCCGACACGACGTTCTGTCCGATCATGTCCTGCTTCTTGGTGATCTCGAGGTTGCTGACGTGCATCAGCGGCGTCGCGCCCTCGAGGCGCATGAGCCAGGCGTAGACGTTGGAAAAGCCCGTCGTGAGCTGGACCGTCGAGGTCTGGAAGATCAGCCCGCTGACCTCGTTCTCCATCACGGGCCGGAACATCTCCGGGGTGAGGCTGTCGGCCCGCAGCGAATCGATCATCGCGTTCGAGAGCCACTGCGATTGGTCCTTCAGCAGCGGCAGGGAGCCGTAGGAGCCCGCGAGCTGGTCGCGGACGTCCTTGTAGGCGGCGCTGGACTGGGACATGGCCCGCGCGGCCTCGATCTTCGCCGTCAGGCGGGAGATCTTGTCCTGCGGCGGCTTGTACACCCCGAAGTACGCGGCGGCGATCATCAGGCCGGCCATGCCGAAGGCCTTGCCGAAGCGCTTGACGCCCCGCTGGCGGAGCGTGTTGAGCACGAGCTCGCCCTCGGCTTTCACCGCGTTCAGGTAGACGTTGAGGTCGATGTCCTTGGCAGCCATCAGCTTTTCTTCCTTTTCATCTCGATGACGAACTCGGTCCGGCTCTCCTGCTTGCGCGCCAGCGCCTCGGGATCGAGGCCCTGGCCGGCCGACTCCGGCGCGGCCGCCTTCCCCTGCAAGGACAGCTGCACGTCGAACAGCGGACCGATGCCGGGGTCGCGCAGCAAGGTCTCCTTGAACGCGATGGCCACGTCCTGCTCCTCGGCGCCCGTGACGCCTCGGACGCGGCCGCTCAGGCTGAGCTCGAGCGCGGCCTTCTCGTTGGCCAACGGGTTGAGGACGGTGACCTTCGTCAGCCACATGTTGTCGGGCATGAGCGCGACGATGTCGCGCAGGACCGTCGAGATCATCAGGGGCTTGTTCCCCGTGACGGCGCGAAGCTTCTCGAGCTGGTCCTTCATCTCGATGAGCTTCAGGTCGATGTCGGCGGGCCGCAGGCCCTGGAGCGCGGCCTGGACGTCGGGCTCGATCTTGTAGTCGTTGAGCACCCGGGCGCGCTGGCTGTAGGTCGTCGCCTGGAAGAGGCCGACGCCCGCGATGAACGCGGCGAGCGCGAAGCCGGCGATGATGATGTCGCGCGCCACCTGGCGCTCGTCCTCGCCGACCCGGTCCGTCGTCGCCAGGTCGATCGTGACCGCGGAGCTGACGGACGCGCGCGTGGAGGCGCCGATGGCGGCGTAGCCGCCCCAATCCCCGCCCTTGATCGACAGCAGCTTCGCGGTGTCCTGGATCTCGACGGGCACCCCGGTCTCGGTCGCGAAGGCGTCCTTCCAGGGCCCGAGCGTGGCGGGCGTGCCGCTGAGCTTGATCTTCGAGATGCCGGTCATGCCGAGCTGCTTCTGGGCGAAGGAGAGGCAGCCGGTCATGTCCACCTTGCGCTGGTCGGACAGCGAGGCCGTGGCGCCCATGAAGACCTCGCGGAAGAACACCGGGAGCCCCCGGTCGCAGATCATGATGCGCACGTTCCCGCCGTCGAAATGGGCCTGGACGAAGGGCTCCGGGCCCTTGGCCGGCTCGACCGCCTGCCACAGGCGCAGGACCGAGCACGGCGCCACCTCGAGGCCGATCAGGTTCAGCCCGAGGGACGTGAGCAGGCCCTGGATGTTCGCCAGGTTCTTGTTCTGCGTGACCGCGATGAGCACGCCCAGGCGCGGCTTGCCGGCGGCGTCCGGCGGCATCGTCTCGGCCTGGAAGTCGTGGGCCAGCGCGTCGAAAGGGATCGGGATGTACTTCTTGGCTTCGATCGGCACCGAGGTGACCAGGAAGCGGCGATCCATCGGCGGCATCGGGAAGTAGCGCAGCAGGCCGAGGTGGTGAGAGAGCGTGACGACCACGTTCTTGGAGTTCCACCGGATCTGGGACATGGACTGGCGGATCAGGCCTCCGATCTTGACCGGATCGGCGAGGAAATCCGTGCTCATCGTCATCGTGCCGGCGGCCGCGGCCTTGCCCTCCGGCGGGATCGGCACGCGCACGAGATGGTCGACGGTGATCGCGCCGCCCTTCCCGGGCCGGGTCTCGGCGATGTAGAGCATCTCCGGGCTCAGGTACAGGCCGAGGCACGGGCCGGACGCCGGCTTGGCCTTGCCGAAGGCGAGTTGATCGATCAACTGGTCGATCTTGGGGTTCATTCGGTCCTCGCGAACGCCAGATCGACCTTCGCGCCGGCGCCGGAGGCGTCGGAGGTCATGAAGATCCTCTTGGAATCCACCTGATAGCGGTTGACGAGGATGCTGGCCACCATCTTGGCGCGCTTGTCGGCGAGCGCCGCGCCGTTGGCTTCCTCCGAGCCGCTGTGGCCCGTGACGCGCAGGTTCTCGAGCGGGTGCGTGGGCACCGCCGCCGCGGCCGCGGCGAGGAGCTTCTCGGCCGCCGCCGTCAGCTGGTAGGTCCCCTTGTTGAAGGTCAAAGCCCATTCCGAGGCCGACGATCTCGCCGGCGCCTTCTCCACTGCGGCCTCGGCCGGGGCCGCGGCCTCTTCCTGGGGCTGCGCCTCGGCGGCCTTGGGCTGGGTCACGCGGGCGGCCTTCCCTTTATCAGCCTTGCCCGCCTTCTTGCCGCGGACGGGACGCTTGACGACCTGCCGCTTGACGCGGGGCGTCTCAGAGCGGGGCTTGAGCTCGACGGCCCTCGGCGCGGCCTTCACGCCGGCCACGAGCGGCTTCTCCGCCGCGCCGGCCATGTCGGCGCTGGGCGCGAGCGGGGCCGAGGCGGCGGGCGCGGCCGGCTTCTCCGCGGCGGAGACCGGCTCCGCGCGGGAGCCTTCCGGCGCGGCCTGGTCGGCGAGCATGCGCTCGGAAGGCCCGTCGTCGAGCACCTGTATCCAGCGATGCTGCGAGCGCTGGC
The DNA here is from genome assembly GCA_016182905.1 of Elusimicrobiota bacterium. Taxonomy (NCBI): domain Bacteria; kingdom Pseudomonadati; phylum Elusimicrobiota; species Elusimicrobiota bacterium. Next base: position 24,313 of record JACPFR010000008.1, on the reverse strand, counting down.
GGTTCTTGGCGTCGAGCGCCGTCAGCACGCACTCGTAGCGGCCGGCCGGCAGCGACTCGCCGAAGTAGTTCTGCTTCCCGTTCCAGAAGATCTGATGGAACACCGGGCCGCCGCCGACCACGTCCTGCAGCGGCGCGAGCTCCGTCCCGTCGCGGGACGGCTGCAGCAGCTGGAACTTCCAGGACACGAGGCCCGCGGGCGGGTCGGAGACGGAGAATTCGATGATGACGCCCTGGCCGCGCGCGGGCCGGAACGACGGCGGGTACACGCCCAGCGAGATGGGCGGCCCGAGCTCGTCGCCGACCGCGCTCTCCACGACGAGGCTCAGCGGCTGGTTGTACACGAACACGATGACCACGCCCTTGAAATCCATCAGGCCCTTCGGGATGTCCACCTGCGTGTTCAGCAGGTTGACGCGCACGCGGGGCGGCGCCACGCCGGCGTTGAAGAAGTGCGACGAGATGCCCATCGTGCGGCGCATGTCCATGACCTTGGCGTCGCCGACCGCGGTGCCTTCGGGCAGGATCACGGCCTGGGTCGTGCCGAGCGCGAACACGAGCTTCGTCAGCGGGTCGAGGATCTTGGACGCGCCGGGCTGGAACGCGATGCCGGTCTGGAACAGGGAGCCCGTCGGGATGCCGATCGCCTCGGGGTCGCCGTTCTCGCGCATCACGACGCGCACTCCCGCGATGGACTTGATGTCGACGAGGCTCTTCTCGACGGCGCTGCGCAGTCGGGCGCGGATCTCCTTGCGCATCAGGGCCTTGTTCGCCGCCGGCATGTCGTCGGCGCGGGCGCGGGCGGGCGCGGCCTTCTTGCGGGCCGACGTGCGCGCGGAGTCGTCGTCGATCGAGTCGAAGCGGGGCGTGCGCGAGGACGGGGCGGCCTCGCCGTCGCTGATCGTCTCGGGCGCGACGCGGGCGCCCGCGGCCGGGTCGGCGCGCTTGATCGGGCTCGCGACGCCCGGGTTGACGGGTTCGGCGACCGAGACGCCGAGCTTCGCCTTCGGGGTCCCTCCCGCTCCGCCGGCGGTGTTCATCCGGTGCGTGATCAGATTGATGTACTCGTTGGCCATCGAGCGCTCGGACGGGTCGCCCTTCGTCAGGATCTCCATGAATCGGTCCATCGCCTGAATGTCCTCGCCCGTCTCGTAGAAATGCACGGCGATCTGCATGGGGCGGCTCAAGCCGGCTCCCCCGCTCTCGTCGTCGGACTGAGCGAGGACGGGCGGGCCTCCGAGCCCGAGTAGGACGACGATGATGGCGATGTTCTTCAAAGACGTGAAATAGCTCGGTTCCAGGCGCATTTCTCCCGGACAAGCTCAATCATAAGAGAACACGATTGCTGAATTATTACGCGATTTTTACCGAGCAGACTCATCGCCTGCGCCTACGGCGCCAGCCCCATCGCGGCCAAACGGGAGCGTATAAGGGCGTTCCCGGGCTCCAGCGAGAGCGCCGCGCGGAGTTGGGCCGCCGCGTCCTCGTTGCGCTTGAGGGCCAGGTAGGCGTTGGCCAGGTTCACGCGCGGGGCGGCCCGGCGCGGGTCCTGGGCCACGACGCCCTCGAGCTCGACGGCGGCCTCCGGGGCGCGGCCGTTGGCGAGCAGGAGGCTCCCGTAAAGGAAGCGGGCCTTGAGGAAGGTCGGCCGGCGCCGCACGAGCGCGGCGGCGCGCTGCAGCGAGACCTTCGACCAGTCCCCCTTCGCGACGGCCGCGTCGAGGGAGCGGAGCTCGGCGAGGTCTCCCAGGACCGCCGCCCTCGGCCGCCCCGACTGGTTCGCGACGGCGTGCAGGTTCTGCTCGAGCACGGCCGCGTCGGGCTGGATCTCGAGCGCGCGGGAGTACGCCTGCTCGGCCTCGGCCCAGCGCTTGTCCATCGTCATCAGGTAGCCGAGGTTGTTCCAGTGGTTCGTGTTCTGCGGGAAGATCCGCGTCGCCTCGGAGAGCAGCGCCTCGGCGACGGCCTTGTTCTTCGCGGGGTCGCGGAGGTAGAACGCGCTGAGGCCGTTGACCACCGCGTCCGACAGGGGGTTCAGCGCCCACGCCGTCTCGAAGTAGCCTCCCGCCTTGTCGGGGCGCCCTAGATGCGACGCGTACACGGTCCCGAGGTTGAAGTAGATCTCGTCGTACCCGGCGTTGGCCTGGAGCGCGCCCTCGTAGGCCTCGGCGGCCTTGGCCGGCTGCCCGGAGCGGGCGTAGGCGTTGCCGAGCTCGTAGATCGCGTTGACCTCGCGCGGGCCCCAGGCGCGGGAGCGCTCGAGCGAGCGCGTCGCGGCCGGCATGTTCCCCTGACGGATCTGCTTGAACCCGGCGAAGTACCAGGCCTCGCGGTTCCAGAACCGCACCTGCCACCACGCGGCGAACAGGCAGGCGCACACGAGCGCGGCCCCGGCGGCGGCGCGCGCGGCCTTCGGGAGAGCGACGGTACGCACGGCGCCCCCGTCGCGCGCGCCCCGCCCCATGGCGGCGCCCGCGAGCCACCAGAAGATGAACGCGGGCACGGCGAAATGCAGGGACACGTTCAGGAGGTTGTCGGCGAGCACCGCGGCGACGCCGGCGACGGCGCCGACCCAGACGGGGTCCTCCCCCGCCTTCGTCCTGGCCCAGCGCCAGGCGGTGAGGAAGAAGGCGCCCCACAGCCACAGGAACGCGCCGAGGCCGATCAGGCCGGTCTGCGAGAACACCTCGAGGATCTCGTTGTGCGAGTTGTTCGCGTGCGTGCGCATGTTGTGGTAGAACTTGTCGGCGTGGAGCAGGCTGCCCTGATAGAACGGGTAGAACAGCTCGAAGAGCCCGCCGCCCTTGCCGAGCAGCGGCTCCTCCTTGCCCATCGTCCACGCCGCGGTCCAGATCAGGACGCGCTGATGCCACGGGCTGTAGAAGCCGTCGCGCTTGGCGATCGCCGAGAACTCGGTCAGGCGGCCGACGAAGGTGGGCGTGTAGCCCGACGCGATCGTGCTCGAGGGCCAGCCGAGCGCCAGCGCCAGCGCCAGGCCGAGCAGGAGCCCCGCGGAGCGCGGCTCCTCCTTGAGGCGGGTCCGCAGGCGCGCCGACAGGGCCAGGGCCGCCACGCCGACCGCCGCGCCGCCCCATGAGGAGCGCGTGAGCGTGGCGAGCAGGGCCGCCTCGAGGATCAGGAACAGGAGGCCGTACGCCCAACGCCGCGCGCCGTCCTTCTCCAAGAGGAACAGGGCCAGCGCCGAAGGCATCAGCGCCGCGTTGTAGGTCGAGAGGAAGTTGGGGTTGCCGAACGTCGAGACCGCGCGGCCGCCGTAGGGGTTCAGGACGTTGGGCCAGACCAGCTCGTAGTTGAAATACTGGCACACGCCGTACATCGAGGCGAGGAAGCCGGCCGCGAAGGCCAGGTGGAGGAAGTCGATCGTGCGGCCGCGCCGGCACAGCCAGCCCGCCGCGCCGAGGCCGACGGCCCAGACGAAGGCGCCGTACGGGTCCCAGGCCAGCGCGAAGAAGGCGTCCGGCGCGGCGCCGAGTCGCGTGCGCGCCGACGGGAACGCGACCCAGAGCAGGCCCCAGAAGACCACGAAGGCGGTCCAATGCCCGAGGTCGACGTCGCTCGACGCCTCGTCCTCCGCGGCGGCCGTCGACGCGAGCCAGAACGCGGCGACGCAGTTCACGACGAGGAACATCGCGCCGCGCGCGCCTTCCGCGGAGATCGCGGGCCGGAAGAACTCGGCGTGGCCGAAGTACGCCCGCAGCCAGCTCGCGCCCCACACGGCGACGAAGGCGGCCAGGGGCCAGGCGACGGGCAGCTTTGGCAGCCGCGCGCCGTCGGGGCGCGCCGCCTCGCGCAGCGCCCAGGCCGCGAGCGCCAGCGCGATCGCGATGTTGAGCAGCGCGATCTGCGAGACGTAGGGGTTGCGCGTGAGGTTGGTGAAGAACAGCAGGGGGCACATGAAATGCGCCGTCACCAACAGCCAACGCCGGGCCGAGTTCATTGAGGAAAAGATTAGCAAATACCTGAATTATGTGACGGGCGCAAGGGCGTCATGACAGGGCGCCCGAACTGTTTCCGGAAACAGCCGGGCTCGCGCCGGTCCGAGTCCGACGCGTCGGTCAGGAGTCGATTTGAACGAGCTTGAGCCGCGCGCCCGCGCCGCTCTTGATCGCCACCTGCGCCTTGCGCACGCCGAAGCGCTCGGCCACCAGCTCCGCGAGCTCGGCGTTGGCCTTCCCGTCGACGGGCGGCGCCTTGACGCGCGCGATCCAGGTCCCGTCGCCCGCTTCCTGCAGGGTCGATTCCCGGGACTGGGGCTTCACTTTGACGCGGATGGTCTTCATGACGAGCGCATCATATCAAGTGCACCCCGCCGGGCGCGCTGACTGTTCCCGGAAACAGTCCGACTCGCACCGGTGCGAGTCCCGAGAGGAAGCGCGCCGTTAAAAAAAGGAACGCCCGCCCCTTCGGGGCGGGCCCATTCCCGGCGGCGCGCGTAAGTCGTTCGAAATCTGAGCCGGGAATGGGATTCGAACCCACGACCTGCTGTTTACGAAACAGCTGCTCTACCGCTGAGCTATCCCGGCGTCGAGGACTAGTCTACCAAAAAACGCGTCAATGCAGACCGAGGTACGCCTTCTGCACGGCGGGGTCCTTCATCAAGGTCGCGCTGTCGGAGGACGCGACGATCTCCCCCGTCTCGAGCACGTAGGCGCGCGTGGAGCCGCGCAGGGCGCGCTTGGCGTTCTGCTCGACGAGGAACACGGTGACGCCTTCCTTGTTGATGAGCTCGATGATCTCGAAGATCTTGTCCACGACGACCGGGGCCAGGCCCATCGACGGCTCGTCGAGCATCAGGATCTTCGGCGCGGACATCAGCGCGCGGCCCATCGCGAGCATCTGCTGCTCGCCGCCGGACAGCGTGCCGCCGAACTGGCCGCGGCGCTTGCCGAGCACCGGGAAGAGATGGAAGACGTGGTCGTACTCGCGCGACAGGTCCTTCTCGCGGCGCGAGTAGGCGCCCATTTCCAGATTCTCCATCACGGTCAAGCGCGGGAAAATACGGCGGCCCTCGGGGACCAGAGACAGACCCATGCGCATGATCTGGTCGGGCGGCAGGCCGGGAAGGTCCCGCCCCTGGAAGCGGACGGTACCCTTCTCGGGCTGGAGCAGGCCGGCCACGGTCTTCATGATGGTGGTCTTGCCGGCGCCGTTGTTGCCGATGAGGGCGACGATCTCTCCGGCGTTGACGGTGAGGGAGACGCCCTTGAGTGCGCGGATCTTCTTCCCGTAGACGGCGTGCACGGAGTCGAGCTCGAGCATCGCGGGAGGCTTCATCGTCATGACGCGCCCTCCTTGCCGAGGTAGGCCTCGATGACGCGCGCGTTGGCCACCACTTCCTTGGGCTTGCCCTCGGCGATCTTCACGCCGTAGTCGAAGACGAAGACGCGGTCGGAGATGTCCATGACGACGCGCATCTGATGCTCGATGAGGAGCACGGTGACGCCGCGCTCCCGGACCTTGCGCACGAGCGCCACGAGGTCCTGGGACTCGGTCGGGTTCATGCCGGCGGTCGGCTCGTCGAGGATGAGGAGCTTCGGCTCGGAGGCGAGCGCGCGGGCGATCTCGAGCTTTCGCTGGGCGCCGTAAGGGAGGTTCTTCGCGAGCTCGTTCCCGAGAGACTTGAGACCGACGAACTCGAGGAGGTCCTTGGCGACGGCCTCGACGCCCTTCTCCTCCTGCATGAAGGCGGGAGTGCGCAGCAGCGGGCCGAGCAGGAACTGGAAGGTGCGCGTGTGCCGGCCCACCATCACGTTCTCGAGGGCCGTCATGTGCGAGAAGAGCCGGATGTTCTGGAAGGTGCGGGCGACGCCGACGGCGACGATGTCGTGGCCTGACATGCCGCGCAGCTCCTGGCCGTTGAACAGGATCTCGCCGCGCGTGCCGGGGTAGACGCCGGTCAGCACGTTGAAGAAGGTGGTCTTGCCGGCGCCGTTGGGTCCGATGACGGAGACGATCTCCCCCTCGTGGATGGTGAGGTTGACCTGGTCGACGGCCTTGAGGCCGCCGAAGTGCTGGGCGAGGTCCTTGACCTCGAGGAGGACGCGGGCGGCGCGGGGCGTTTTGGCGCTCATGAGGTCAGCTCCGCCTCTCGTCGCGAGGACGGGAGGATGCCCTGCGGGCGGAACAAGGTCACGAGCACCAGGATGAGCCCGAAGAAGAGGTAGCGGTAGTTGATCCAGTCCGCCGAGAGCTTCCACTGCATGATCGGCGGGAAGCCGACGAGGACCAGGGCCCCGACCAGCACGCCGGCGATCGAGCCCATGCCGCCGAGCACGACGATGGAGACGACGAGGATCGACTCCCAGAACACGAAGGACTCGGGCGTCACGAACTGCTCCCACTGCGCGAACAGGCCGCCCGCGAGGCCCGCGAAGGCCGCGGAGATCGTGAAGGCGAGCAGCTTGTAGTGGCGCACGGGGATGCCGGAGAGGCGGGCGGCGATCTCGTCCTCGCGGATGGCGATCCAGGCGCGGCCGACGCGCGAGTCCTCGAGTCGGCTCGACGCGGCGACGCCCGCCGCGACCGCGGCCAATATGAGGAGATAGTACTGGACGTTGGGGTCGGAGGAGATGAAGCTCAGCGGACGCCACGGCGCCAGCTGGAGGCCCTTGGGGCCGTTGGTCAGGGCGTCGAGGTTGTTGATGGTCAGACGCGCGATCTCGCCGAAGCCCATCGTGACCACGGCCAAGTAGTCTCCGCGCAAGCGGAGGATGGTCAGCCCGAGCAGCGCGCGGATCGTCAGCGACACCAGCACCGCCAGGATCAGCGCCGCGGGCGCGGGGACGCCCGCGCGCATCGCGATCGCCGTGGTATAAGCGCCTATCGCATAAAATGCGATGAAGCCCAGGTCGAACAATCCGGCGTAGCCCAAGGTGAAGTTCAGGCCGAGGCCGAGGATCATGAACAGGCCGATCACGCCGCCGACGCGGACGAGATATTGGGCGTCGATCGCGGCGGAGATGAACGGGAACGCGGCGGCCAGCGCCAGCGCGACCCAGGGCGTCCAGCGCCAGTCGAGCAGCTTCTTCATGGCGCTAGACCTTCTCCGCGATCTTCTCGCCGAGGAGCCCGGACGGGCGGACGAGCAGCACGATGATCAGGACCGTGAAGGCGATGACGTCGCGCCACTGCGCGCCGTTGGGGATGTAGCCGGAGGCGAGGACCTCGAGGAAGCCCAGGATGAAGCCGCCGAGCACCGCGCCCCGGATGTTGCCGATGCCGCCGAGCACGGCGGCGGTGAACGCCTTCGCGCCGGGCAGGAAGCCGAGGTTGTACTTGATCGAGCCGTAGTTCATCCCGTACAGCACGCCCGCCGCGCCCCCGAGCGCGCCGCCGACGAAGAAGGTCAGCGCGATGATGTAGTCCGGGTTGATGCCCATCAGGCCCGCGGTCTGGATGTCGTCGGAGCAGGCGCGCATGGCCTTGCCGAGCTTCGTGTGCTCGACGAAGAAGTGGAGTATGCCCATGAGGAGCAGGGCCGCGGCGAGGATGATGATCTGCAGGGAGCTGATGGTCGCGCCGAGGACGTTCACCTGGTCGATGGCCACGGGCTCCGGGAAGCGCAGGGACTGGGTGCTGATCCAGATGAACACTCCGTTCTGGAGGATGATGGAGACGCCGATCGCCGAGATCAGCGGCGCCAGGCGCGAGATGTGGCGCAGCGGCCGATAGGCGAAGCGCTCGATGATCACGTTGATGAGGCCCGCCCCGGCCATGGAGAGCACGAACATGCCGGCGAGGCCGACGAGACCCGTGCCGAACACCGCCGGCAGCAGCGCCGCCAGGCCCAGCGCCATGAACGCGCCGAGCATCAGCACCTCGCTGTGCGCGAAGTTGATCATCGTCAGGATGCCGTAGACGAGGGTGTAGCCGAGGGCGATCAGCGAGTAGATCGCCCCGAGCGTCAGCCCGTTGACCAGCTGCTGGATCAGCACGCTTAGCGGACGGAGTCGAACGCGCGCTTCTTGGCGACCGCGCGCGTCATCGTGACGATCTTGCTCGTCGTGTCGCCCTTGCCGTCGAAGACGGTCGTGCCGAGCACGCCCTCGTGCTTCGTCTTCCTGAGCTCCTCGATGACCTTCGCGCGGTCCGGGCCGCCGGCGCGCTCCATCGCGGCCATGATGATGTTGGCCGCCTCGTAGCCGAAGTGGTCGAACGGCTTGCGCTCGTCGTTGGGGAAGCGGGCCTTGTAGTCGTCGACGAACTTCTTGGCGCTGGGCAGCTCGTCGGCGGGCACGCCGACGATGGACAGGTACGCGCCGTCGGCGGCGTCTCCGGCCACGTCGAACAGCCCGAACGTCATCGAGCCGTCTCCGGAGATGAACGCGAACGGGTCCTTGAGGCCGAGCTCGCGCATCTGCTTGAGGAGCAGGCCCGCCTCGGTATACAGGCCGCCGAAGTAGACGCCCTCGGGCTTGGACGGGTCGCTCTTGATCTTGGTGAGCAGCGCCTTGAAGTCCTTGTCGCCGACCGAGATGCCGTCCTCGGAGACGATCTTGCCGCCGCCCGCGACGAAGCCCTTCTTGAACTCCTCGGCGAGGCCCTGGCCGTAGGGCGACTTGTCGTGGAGCAGCGCCATGCGCTTCTTGCCCAGCTTCTTCGCGGCGAACATCGCGGCGTAGGAGCCCTGGACGTCATCGGTCGGAACGACGCGGAAGACGACGCGCGGCCCCATCCAGTCCTTCGAGTCCTGCTGCGCGGTGACCTCGGGGTTCGTCGCGGCGGGCGAGACCATCGCCACGGGCGCGCGCGCGTACACCTTCGCCGCGGGCGTGGCGCAGCCGGAGTTGTAGTGGCCGACGACCGCGATGACGTTGGGGTCCGAGGTGATCAGGTTGGCGACGTTGACGGCCTCTTTCGGGTCGGCGCGGTCGTCGTACGGCGCGGCGACGAGCTTGAACGGGAAGCGCTTGGCGGCGTTGGCTTCCTCGACCGCGAGCTCCACGGCGCGGCGCAGGCCCTGGCCTTCCGTGCCCATGTCGCCGGTCAGCGGCACCGCGACGGCGATCTTGATGGCCTTTTCCTTGGGGCCGCAGGCGGCGGCCGCGAGGGCGACGGCCGCGACGGCGAGGGCTTTGCGAAAGGTCATTGATTTCCTCCTAATCCTCAATATGCAGCGGGGCGGCGATTATGCCTCATTGAGCGACGCCTTGTCCATCCGCGGAACGCCGATGCGGGCCGGGGTGGAGGATCGATGCCCTTCGGGGACGCTCGGCATTGAGCCTCGCTCGGGTCTTGCGCGACCGCATGAGCAATTCGGTCGCGCGACCCACGCCCCTCAGGACATCGATCCTCCACCCCGATGACCCGTCGCGTCGGGGCGGACGGCCAACGGACTTATCGCCTGCGGCGATGGGCTTCTTCGTGAAGCGCCAAACGGCGTGGAAGCGGGATGGCCGATTCCTTCATAAGGCCCGGCGGCGGGTTCATGTCCTGAGGGGCGTGGGGTCGCCGCGCTGTTTGCGCTCCAAGCGCCGTCGACCCCGAGCGAGGCTCAATGCCGAGCGGCCCCGAAGGACATGAATCCGCCGCCGGGCCGTCATAAGCCCGTCGCCGTCCCGACGCAAGGCCGTCCCCTGTGGTATAATCTCCAGGCATGATCAAGAATATGGTGTCCGGCTGGCTCACGTTGGGACGGGACCGCAGACCCGTCGACCTACTCGACAGCATCAGACCCGAAGTCCGGCTCGCTTCCTCTAGTACGGAGACCCCCGAACGGCTGAGCGACGCGATCCGCCGCTCCCAGGACGCGCTGCTGCGCATGCAGAACCAGGAGGACGGCTACTGGTGCGGCCCGATCTTCGGCGACACCACGATCGACTCCGACACGGTCATGCTGCTGAACTTCCTCGGCCGCGGCAGCTCGGTCAAGGTCCGCCGCCTGGCCAACCACATCCTCAACAAGCAGAACCCCGACGGCGGCTGGCCCATCTACGACAACGGCCCCTCCGAGATCTCGGCCACGGTCAAGGCGTACTGGGCGCTGAAGTTCGCCGGCCACTCCCCCAACGAGCCCCGCCTCGAGGCCGCGCGCAAGAAGATCAAGGCCCTCGGCGGAGTGCACAAGGCCAACTCCTACACCAAGTTCTACCTCGCCCTCTTCGGGCAATACGACTGGCGCGGCATCCCCTCGATCCCGCCCGAGATCATGCTGTTCCCGAAGTGGTTCTACTTCAACCTCTACGAGATGTCGTCGTGGACGCGCCCGATCGTCGTGCCGCTGTCCATCGTCTGGGCGTTCCAGCCGCAGATCCCGTGCCCCGCGCACGCGACGATCGACGAGCTGTTCCCCGACTCCCGCCGCCACATCCCGCTGACCGAGGCCGTCGGCCCGCACGCCCTCGTCTCCTGGTCGACCTTCTTCCTCATCTGGGACTCCTTCCTCAAGGGCATGGAAGGCCGCGGCGGCCACTGGATCCGCGTCTGGGCCCTGCGCCTGGCCGAGGACTGGATCCTCGAGCGCCTGCAGGACTCCGACGGCCCCGGCGCCATCTTCCCCCCGATCGTCAACGCGATCATGGCGATGAAGTGCCTCGGCTACCCCGACACCGACCCGCGCCTGGTCTCCCTGCTCCAGGAGCTCGACCGCCTCGAGGTCCCCTCCGAGGACTCGACGCGCTACCAGCCCTCGCGCTCCCCCGTCTGGGACACCGCGATCACGATGATCGCCCTGGCCGAGTCCGGCCTCGACCGCTCCCACCCCGCCCTCGTGCAGGCCGCGCAGTGGGTCATCTCCAAGGAGATCAAGATCCGCGGCGACTGGGCGGTCACCAACCCCTCCGGGCCGACCGGCGGCTGGCACTTCCAGTTCAACAACCCGTTCTACCCCGACGTCGACGACACCGCGATGGTCCTCCTCGCCCTGCGCCACGTCCATCTCGAGGAGCCCAACGCCCAGATCCGCGAGAAGTCCTTCCTGCGCGGCCTGAACTGGCTGATGAGCATGCAGTCGGTCACCGGCGGCTTCGCGGCGTTCGACAAGGAGAACACGAAGGCCGTCCTCGAGAAGATCCCCTTCGCCGACCATAACGCGATGATCGATCCGCCCACCGCGGACATCACCGCCCGCGTCCTCGAGCTCCTCGGCTACTGCGGCTACGACGCCTCTTACGCCGCCGCCGCCCGGGCGATCCGCTTCGTCAAGGACGAGCAGGAGAGCGACGGGTCCTGGTACGGCCGCTGGTGCGTCAACTACATCTACGGCACCTGGCAGGCCGTGCGCGGCCTCGCCGCGATCGGCGAGGACATGAACCAGCCGGCCATCAAGCGCGCCGCCGCCTGGTTGAAGTCCGTCCAGCTGCCCAACGGCGGCTGGGGCGAGACCTGCGAGACCTATCACGACCCCAAGCTCAAGGGCAAGGGCCCGGCCACGCCGACGCAGACCGCGTGGGCGATCATGACCCTCATGGCCGCCGGCGACTACTCGAGCGACGCGCTCAAGAAAGGCGTCGAGCACCTCGTCTCCACCCAGCGCCCCGACGGCACCTGGGACGAGACGGAGTTCACCGGCACGGGCTTCCCGAAGGTGTACTACCTTGAATACACGATGTACCGCAACAACTTCCCCCTGCAGGCGCTGGGGATCTACCGCAAGGCCCTCGCCCAGGGCGTCGTCGCTTCCTAATTTCCAGGAGACCCAACTTATGGCCATGTCTATGCAGGCGCAGCTCGCCGTTTTCAAGCACCTCGTCACGCAGAAGCTGAAGGGCGTGGAGAAGTATCCGCTCGTCATGATGCTCGAGCCCCTGTTCGCCTGCAACCTGGAGTGCGCCGGCTGCGGCAAGATCCAGTACCCGACCGACATCCTGCGCAAGCGCATGACCCCGCAGGAGGTCTTCGACGCCGTCGAGGAGTGCGGCGCGCCCATCGTCTCCATCGCGGGCGGCGAGCCCCTGATCCATCCCGAGATCCAGCAGATCGTCGACGGCCTCATCGCGCGCAAGAAGCCCGTGTACCTCTGCACGAACGCGATCCTGCTCGAGAAGAACATCCACAAGTTCAAGCCCTCCCCCTATCTCATCCTCTCCGTCCATCTCGACGGCGTCGAGAAGACGCACGACCGCATGGTCTGCCGGGAAGGCGTGTACAAGACCGCGATCTCCGCGATCAAGCTCGCCAAGAAGCTCGGCTTCTGCGTGATGACGAACTCCACCATCTTCCAGGGCGAGTCCGTGGAAGAGTTCCGCGAGTTCTTCGACCAGAACATGGCGATGGGCCTCGACGGCATGATGATCTCCCCCGGCTACGCCTACGAGAAGGCGCCCGAGCAGCAGCTGTTCCTCAAGCAGGAGCAGTCCAAGGCCTGGTTCAAGGAGGCGCTCAAGGACTGGCGCCAGAAGGGCTGGGCGTTCAACCACTCGCCCTTCTACATGGACTTCCTCGAGGGCAAGCGCACCTACGACTGCACGCCCTGGGGCAACCCCTTGCGCAACGTCTTCGGCTGGCAGCGCCCGTGCTACCTCATGAACGAGGGCGGCTACGCGAAGACCTACAAGGAACTGCTCGAGACCACGGACTGGTCCAAGTACGGCCACGCCTCCGGCAACCCGAAGTGCCTGAACTGCATGACGCACTGCGGCTTCGAGCCCACCTCGGTGGCCGACTCTTTCTCGAGCATCTCCAGCTTCTTCGAGATGGTCGCGGACTTCGCCTCGATCAAGGCGCCGAAGAAGGTCGCCTTGTCGTACGACCGCAACGGAACCTACGAGGAAGTCCTTGCCAAGGCCGAGCCCAACGAACCGGCCGGCAAGCACTGATGGACTCGGCGTTCCTGACGGGCGGGACGGGCTTCGTCGGAGCCTCTCTCGCCCGTTTGCTTTTGCAGAAGGGCCTCAAGGTGAAGGCCCTCGCGCGGAAAGGCAACGACCGGAGCAACCTTGCCGGGCTGGACGTCGAGATCGTGGAAGGCGGGCTTCTTGATAAAGCCGCGATAGCGGAGGGCGTCAAGGGCTGCCGTTATGTCTTTCACGTGGCCGCCGACTACCGGATCTGGATCCCCAATCCCGCGGACATGTACGCGGCCAACGTCGAGGGAACGGAAAACGTATTGAGGATCGCGGCGAAGGCCGGCGCGGAAAAGATCGTGCATTGTTCCTCGGTCGCCGCGGTCAAAGTCCCCCACGACAAGACGCCCGTCGACGAGACCAGCGAATATTCATCGCTCGAAGAGATCGTCGGAGACTACAAGAAATCCAAGTTCCAGGCCGACGTCCTGGCCCGGCGCTTGGGCAAGGAAGGGCTCCCGGTCGTGACCGTCAACCCGGCGGCGCCCATCGGCGCCTACGACCTCAAGCCCACGCCGACGGGGAAGATGGTCGTCGACTTCTTGAACGGGCGCATCCCCTCCTACATCGACACGGGCCTCAACATCGTGCACGTCGAGGACGTGGCCATGGGCCACTGGCTGGCCGCCCAAAAGGGCCGGACCGGCGAGCGCTACATCCTGGGCGGCGAGAACCTCACGCTCAAGCAGGTCCTCGATCTGCTGGCCGACGTCTCGGGCCTTCCCGGCCCCAAATTCAAGACCCCATACGCGATCGCCTACGCGTTCGGCGCCGTCGACACCGCGATCGCGGTCCTGCGAGGGACCACGCCGATGGCGCCGCTCGATGCGATCAAGATGGCCAAGCACTACATGTGGTTCTCGTCGGAGAAAGCCAAGGCCGAGCTGGGCTTCGCGCCCCGCGCGGCCAAGCTCGCGCTGAAAGATGCGGTGGAGTGGTACCTCGCGAACGGCTACGCGAAAGCCGCCGCCTAGCGATTAGCCAGCGGACGGGCGATGATCCGCCCGAGTTCCGCTTCCGAAGTGCCCAGGGCGAGATGAGACCTCACCAGGAGATCGAGCGAAACCGTCGAATCACCGGCTTCCATCTTGGCGAACCGGCTCTGGCTCGAATGGATCGCCTTGGCCGCTTGAACTTGCTTCAGGCCTCTCTTCACGCGCGTCGCCCTCAGGCTGTGCGCCAGCTTCAGCTTGACCTCGATAAAGGCCGCTTCCTCGGCCGACAGACCGAGAAACTCCTTCACGCCGGTAAAGCGCCATCCTTTCCCCTCGAGGCGTTTACGCTTGGCGTCATTCATCGTCGTATCTCCTGAAGCGGTCCTTGCAAACATCGATCACTTCTCTCGGCGTCTCCCGCGTCTTCTTCCCGAAGACTTCGGCTATCACGACGGCGTCCTGATCGACTCGGTATATGATCCGCCATTTCATCGTCTCGTCCGTGATCCTCAATTCATGACATCGCGCACCGATCGCCGGCATCGGCCTCGATTGCGGCATGCTTAAAGACTCTCCCTTTTGCAGGCGCCTCAGGAGGAATCCGGCTTCCAGGCGCGCCTTCGCGGAGAACGGCGGAGTCCGCACCTCACCGTGCAGCCAAGCCAGCGGCTTGTCGTCGCCGCTCATCTAACCTCAGTATATGTCAGAACTGACATATTGTCAATAGGCAATGAACGTGAGGCTGGGAGGAGAGCGTGTCTCACTCGTAGATCCCGCGCCGGTGCCCGAGATCGATGACGAGCACGAGAAGCTCGCCGCGCCGTATCTCGTACAGGATCCGGTAGCTGCCGAACCGGTGCGACCTCAGGCCCTTGAGTTCGCCGTGGAGCGGCTTCCCCTCCGCAATGGGATCCCGCGCGATCGTCCCGAGCGCGGCGACGAAGCGCTGGTACAGCTTCTTGTCGGACCGGAAGACCCGTTCGAGGTCCTTCTCCGCCTGCCGGCTCAGCTCGACTTTATACACCTTCCAGCCGGCGCCGGAGCGCGTCCAGGGCTACGGTCCCTCCGGAGCGCCCTTCTTTCCACGACTTTCGGATCCGCTTGGCGGCGGCCTTGTCGGAGAGGATCTCGATGGTCTCGAGCAGCCCCTCGTAATCCTCGGGGCTGATGAGCATCATGACGGGATGCCCTCGCCGCGTGACGATGTACCGGTCCAGCTTCGTCTCGACGGAATCCGCGACTTGAGGGAGCCCGGGGCGCAGCGCTTTGAGCGTGATGGTCTTGAGCATCTCATAAGTATACACCAACGAGTACATTTCGCAAGCCCCCGGGTCAGCGCGGCCGGAACGGCTCCGAGGGCGGGCCGTAGGCCGTATCGAACCTCGCGAACTCGAAGCAGCACGGGCACACCTCGGCGAAACCCGCCCGCGTCAGGACCGCCTCCGTCCATCTCCCTCCCGCGGCCGCGAGAGCCTTGTCGCAAGCCGAGCACCAGGCCGTTTCCAAGTCGGGCGACCGCGTCGCGTGGAAGCCGATGCGTCGATCGGACATCGCCTGGACCGCACGAACGATGTGCCGGCAGGCGATCGGAGGCGTTCTCCTCCCGTGCTTGCGTCGCGATGGTTTCTGGGTATCGATCATGGCGTCCTCCCTGAGGCCCGAAAAGGGAGCCTCCTTATCATACGACCGCCCCCCCGGAAAAGTTCCCTCCGGCCGTCTGAAAAGCCGGTTCCGAAGGCCCCAAAAAATGGGATAATACCAGCCGATGGCCCTTTTGATGGAAGATCCGACCGAAACCGACGAAACGCCCCGCGTTCCGCTCCCCAAAACCCCGATCCTGATCACCGCCGCCACCCAGTGGGAGGCGCGGCCCCTGGCGAAAGCCCTGGATCTGGAGCTCGCGGGCGACGGCCGCTTCGAGGGCGTGGTGGCGGGACGCCGCCTGGTCCTGCTCAAGACCGGGATCGGCGCCCAAAAAACCGCGGAAAAGCTGGCCGAAATGAGCGGCACCGAGTGGCTGCTCGCCATCAGCGCCGGCCTGTGCGGGTCCATGCAGAAGGACGTCCGCCACGGGGACATCGTGGCCGACGTGCGCGAGGTGGAGCTCGACTTCGTCGCCCCCCTGAAGGAGACGGCGGTCAAGAACGCCGCCCCGTTCCACTTCGGCAAGATCCTGCACACCAATATCGTCCTGAAGCCCGCGGCCAAGCTGGCCCTCGGCCGGGAGCACCGCGTGATCGCCTGCGACATGGAGACCGCGGCCGTGCGCCGCTGGTCCGACGGGAAGGTCCCGACGATCGCCGTGCGCGCGGTGCTCGACGAGATGCATGAGGAGATCCCTTCCGAGGCCCCGGAGGGCGAGGACGCCGCCTCTCTCGCCCGCTTCGCCTTGGCCAACGCGTCGTCCATGCCCGCTTTGATCAAGACCGGCTGGCGCTCGGCGCGGGCGATGAAATCCCTGTCCCGATTCCTCACGGCTTACCTGGAGGCCATTTGAACACCACGCTCGCTCGCGCCATGGAGAAGAACACCGCCGCCGTCGACACGGCCATGGAGAAGCTCCTCGCCCCCACCCCCGATCTTCCCGAGTCCAT
Organism: Elusimicrobiota bacterium; assembly: GCA_016182905.1. NCBI lineage: Bacteria > Pseudomonadati > Elusimicrobiota > Elusimicrobiota bacterium. The sequence continues at coordinate 7,982 of JACPFR010000008.1, read as the reverse complement.
CCGCAAGGCGATGCGCTACTCGTTGTTCGCCGGCGGCAAGCGCCTGCGTCCCACGCTCGTCCTCGAAGCCGCCGAGTGCTGCGGCCTGGGCGCGAGGAAGGCCCTCAAGACGGCGGCCGCGCTCGAGATGATCCATACGTATTCGCTGATCCACGACGACCTCCCCGCGATGGACGACGACGACCTGCGCCGGGGCAAGCCCACGAACCACAAGGTGTTCGGCGAGGCGATGGCCATCCTCGCGGGCGACGGCCTGCTGACCAAGGCCTTCGAGGCCGCGGCCGAGAACGCGGCCGACCTGAAGCTCAAGGGCCGCGAGACCGCGGAGCTGGTGCGCCTGATCGCGTACGGCGCCGGCGGAGAGGGCATGGTCGGCGGGCAGGTGGCCGACCTCGCTGCGGAAGGCATGTCGAAGAAGATATCCAAGAACGCCGCCGCGAAGGTCCTCGAGGCGGTGCATCGCCGCAAGACCGGCGCTCTCATCGTGGCCAGCCTCGACGCGGGCGCGGTGCTCGCGGGCGCGACCGACGCGAAGCGCGACGCTCTTCGCTCCTACGGCGAGTGCATCGGCCTCGCCTTCCAGATCGCCGACGACGTCCTCGACGTCGTGGGCGACAAGAAGAAGCTGGGCAAGCGCGGCAGCGACCGCGACAACGACAAGCTGACCTACGCCTCGCTGTACGGGGTGGACGGCGCCCGGGCCAAGGCCCGCGCGCTCGTCGAGATGGCGCACGCGCACCTGAAGGGGTTCGGCCGCAAGGCCGACGTGCTCCACGATCTGGCCGACTACATCATCGCACGGGATAAATGACCATGGAACTGCTCAAGGATATCGACTCGCCGTCGGACCTCAAGAAGCTCAAGCCCGATCAGCTGCCCAAGGTCGCCGCGGAGGTCCGCGCGTTCATCCTGGACACCGTCTCGAAGCTCGGCGGCCACCTCGCCTCGAGCCTGGGCTCGACCGACATCACGGTCGCCCTCCACTACGCGTTCGACACGCCCAAGGACAAGCTCGTCTGGGACACCGGGCATCAGACCTACGGCCACAAGATCCTGACGGGCCGCCGCGAGCGGATGAACACGATCCGCCAGTTCGGCGGCATCTCGGGCTTCCTCAAGCGCAACGAGTCGGAGTACGACTCGTTCGGCGCGGGCCACGCGTCCACCGCGATCTCGGCCGCCCTCGGGATGGCGGTCGCCCGCGACCTCAAAGGGGAGTCCAACAAGGTCGTCGCGATCGTCTCCGACGGCTGCATGACCGGCGGCGAGGCCTACGAGGGCCTGCAGAACGCCGGCCAGGTGCAGACCGACATCATCGTCGTCCTCAACGACAACCAGATGTTCATCTCCAACCGCGTCGGGGCGCTGGGGACCTTCCTGTCCAAGCTCCTGACGATGGGCGCCGTGCGCGGCGCCGAGCACGAGGTCAAGAAGTTCCTCGCCCGCTTCCAGTTCTGGGGCGAGTCCATCCTGCGCGTGGCCAAGCGCGCGAAGGTGCTCCTGTTCCCCGGCATGCTGTTCGAGGAGATGGGCTTCACCTACTTCGGCCCGGTGGACGGCCACGACGTCCAGCAGCTCGCCGCGGTGTTCAAGCACGTCAAGACGCTCAAAGGTCCCATCCTCGTGCACTGCGTGACGAAGAAGGGCAAGGGCTACGCCGCCGCCGAGGAGGACCAGTACACGTGGCACGGCCCGGGCAAGTTCGACGTGGCGACCGCGAAGATGCTGAAGACCCCCGTCACCAAGGCCCCGCCGCCCACCTACACGGCCGTGTTCGGCAAGTCCGTCGTGCGCGAGGCCGAGAACGACCCGCGCATCGTCGGCATCACCGCCGCCATGCCGGAAGGCACGGGCATGGACGCCTTCCGCGACCGCTTCCCGAAGCGCTACTTCGACGTGGGCCTGGCCGAGGAGCACGCGGTGACGTTCGCCGCGGGCCTTGCCGCCGAGGGCTACCGCCCGATCGTCGCGATCTACTCGACCTTCCTGCAGCGCGCGTACGACCAGATCGAGCACGACGTCTGCCTGCAGAAGCTGCCGGTGATCCTGTGCCTCGACCGCGCCGGCCTCGTCGGCGAGGACGGTCCCACGCACCACGGCGTCTTCGACTACTCGTACCTGCGCATGATCCCGGGCATGACCGTCATGGCCCCGGCCGACGAGAACGAGCTGCAGAACATGCTGCGCACCGCCATCGAGCTCAACGCCCCGGTCTCCATCCGCTATCCCCGGGGCGCCGGAATCGGCGTCGCGATGGACGCCGAGCCCAAGGCCGTGCCCGTCGGCAAGGGCGTGCGCCTCAAGGACGGCGTCGACGTCACCTTGCTCGCCGTCGGCAACCGCGTGCACCCGGCGCTCGAGGCCGCCCAGATCCTCGAGGACAAGGGATTCTCCGTCGGCGTCGTCAACATGCGCTTCGTCAAGCCGATGGACGTCGAGCTGCTCAAGGAGTGCGCGGCGAAGACCCCGCGCCTGGTGACGATCGAGGACAACGTCATCCAGGGCGGCTTCGGCTCGGCCGTCCTCGAGGCGCTGACCCCCGGCCGCGCCGAGGTCCTGCGCCTCGGCCTGCCGGATTCCTTCGTCGAGCACGGCGCGCCGCACCTGCTGTACGACGCCGTCGGCCTGTCGGCCCCGAGGATCGCCGAGCGCGTCGCCGCCTGGCTCCCGCAGAAATCCCGCGCCGCGACCCCGAATTAGGAGACATGAGATGACCACTTCGTCCCCCTCCCAGATCCGCATCGAGAAGCTCGTGATCGCGAAGATCCGCGGCTTCTGCGCCGGCGTCGTGCGCGCCATCGAGGTCGTCGAGCGCGCTCTCGAGCTGTGCGGCGGCAAGGTCTACGTCCGCCACGAGATCATCCACAACCGCTACGTCGTCGACGAGCTGCGCCAGAAGGGCGCGATCTTCGTCGAGGAGCTGACCGAGGTGCCCAACGGCTCCTGGCTGATCTTCTCCGCGCACGGCGTCGGCCCCGACGTGGTCGCCGAGGCGCGCGCGCGCCAGCTCAAGATCATCGACGCGACCTGCCCTCTGGTCACCAAGGTCCACCTCGAGGCGATCGCGCTCGCGAAGAAGGACTACACGATCGCGCTGATCGGCCACCGCGACCACGTGGAGACGATCGGCACGCTCGGCGAGGCGCCGGAGCACATGGTCGTCGTCGGCTCCGTCGCGGAGGCCGAGACGATCGAGGTCCCGAACCCCGACAAGATCGCCTACCTCACGCAGACGACCTTGTCGCTCGACGACACGCGCGAGATCGTGGCCGTGCTCAAGCGCCGCTTCCCGAAGCTCGGCGCGCCCAAGAAGGACGACATCTGCTACGCGACGCAGAACCGGCAGAACGCGGTCAAGGCGATGGTGCCCTCGATCGACCTGCTGCTCGTGCTCGGCGCGCCGAACAGCTCGAACTCCAACCGCCTCGTCGAGGTCGCGCTCGCCAAGGGCGTCAAGTCGCGGCTCATCGAGCGCGCGGCCGACATCAAGGACGAATGGCTGGAGGGCGTCAAGACCCTCGGCCTGACCAGCGGCGCGTCGGCCCCCGAGATATTGTTCCAGGAGGTCGTCACCCTCTGCAAGGAGCGCTACGGCGTCAAGACGATCGAGGAGCTCGAGACCGTCGAGGAGAACGAGCACTTCGGCCTGCCCTACGAGCTGGTCAAGATGATCAACGAGAAGGGAGCCAAGGCGTGAGCCGCCCCGGGATCTGGCTGCAGCCGCGCCACGGCTCGAAGGAGGCGTTCGACAAGGACTTCCCGACCATCGACGCGTCCGGCGGGACGGTCGCCTGCCCCGGGTGCAAGGAGACGGTGACCTTGGCCCGCCGGTCCGCGCAGGGCAAGGTCGGCGGCTGGTGCAAGAAATGCAACAGAGGAGTAGGCATATGACGAAGACTTTGACCGAAGAGCTGGTGATCGAGAAGGTCGTCCCGGCCGAGCCGGACCTCCAGGAGCGCCCGGACGAGGAGATCGACCTCGCCCGCATCCCCAAGCGCGCCCCGCCCTCCAAGGGCATGTGCATGCGCTGCGGGGAGAACAAGCCGATCAACCGCCTGATGCTGTGCTACCCGTGCTGGGTCAAGTCCCAGCTCGAGAAGGACGGCTGGAAGGAAGGCGAGCCCCATCCCGACTCGTGCGGCTGCGAGGGCATCAACGGCCATCCCGGCCGCAAGTCCGTCGGCAACTGACGTCACGCGTTCGTCGCCTGTCCGCGACGCGGCCGCCATGGCGGATTTCCCGCGCCCGCGCTAAACTAAGCCCAGGAAGCAAAACGCCCCCCGGCGGAGACAACGCCGGGGGGCGTACTTTTTTTGCGGCAGGCTACTTGAAGACGTTTTTTCTGTAGTGCTTCAGCTCGGCGATGGACTCGTGCACGTCGGCGAGCGAGAGGTGCTGCTTGCTCTTGGAGTACACGTACTTCTGCTCGGGGTACCAGCGCGAGACGAGCTCCTTTATGGAGGAGACGTCGATCGAGCGGTAGTGGAAATAGTCGTGCAGGCGCGGCATGTACTTGACGAGGAAGCGCCGGTCCTGGCCGATGGTGTTGCCGCACAGGGGCGACTTGCCCGGAGCGCACCAGGGCGACAGGAAGGCCAAGGTCTGCACCTGCGCCTCGAGGACGGTGACCTGGGAATCGCGGCAGCGCTGGGTCAGGCCCGATTTGCCGTGCTGCTCGACGCACCACGGGTCCATGTCGTGGAGGACGTCGTCGGGCTGGTGGATCGCGAGGCACGGCCCCTCGGCCAGCACGTTCAATTCCCCGTCGGTGACGACGGTGGCGATCTCGAGGATGACGTCCTTCTCGGGGTCGAGGCCCGTCATCTCGAGGTCCAGCCAGACCAGGTTCTTTTCGTCGGGGGACGCCATGCCGCATGATACTAAAATCCCGAGTGACCTTGGTCACATTGCGCATTCTTGACAGGGCCCCCCCCGTCTGTTAGACTTCGGAAATGCGGGGCCCGAGGCCCGGCAGGAGGACACATGAACAACCGTTTCAGCCGCATAGCCTTGATGCTCGTCGCCGCCCTCGCCTTGGGCGCCTGCGGCGGAGCCAAGAAGTCTCCGATCGCCAACAACGCCCCGGAGTGGGTGAACAAGGGCTCGGGCGCCATGAAGGACAAGGACGGCAAGCAGGTGTTCTACGGCGTCGGCATCGCCCAGGGCATCCGCAACCGCGCGCTGGCCGTCTCCGCCGCCGACGACCGCGGCCGCGCCGAGCTGACCAAGATCATGAACTCCTACGTCACCACGCTGACCAAGGACTACATGGCCTCCATCACCGCCGGCGACATGACGAAGTCCTCCGAGGAGCAGATGGTCTCCAACACGATGAAGAACTTCGCCAAGTTCACCCTCCACGGCTCGGTCCCGGTCGACCACTGGAAGGATCCCGCGGACGGGACCCTGTTCGCGCTCGTCAAGCTCGACATGTCCGCCGTGCAGCAGAGCCTCAACGAGTCGAAGGAGCTCGACGCCAAGGTCCGCGACTACGTGAAGGCCAACGCCGAGAAGGCCTTCGACGAGCTGGCGGCCGAAGAGGCGAAGCATTAATGATGCACAAGGAGATGCTCAAGGCCCTTCCCCTCATCGTCCTGGGCCTCGCCCTGTCCGCGTGCGGCGGCACCTCGGTGCACCGCATGGACGCGGGCGAGGTCAAGGACGTCAGCGGCCGCTGGAACGACACCGACTCGCGCCTGGTGGCCGAGGAGATGATCACCGACTGCCTGGCCCAAGCCTGGTATCCCCGGGCGCTCAAGGAGACGGACGGCAAGGAGCCGACCGTCATCGTGGGCACGGTGCGCAACCAGTCCCAGGAGCACATCAACACGGACACCTTCGTCGAGGAGCTCCAGCGCGCGCTGATCAACTCGGGCAAGGTCGAGTTCGTGGCGAGCAAGGGCGAGCGCGGGGAGGTCCGGGACGAGCGCCTGGACCAGGACACGAACGCCTCCGAGGAGACGCGCACGGCCCACGGCAAGGAGACGGGCGCGAACTACATGCTCAGCGGGACGCTGAACCAGATCGTCGACCAGGAGGGCGGCAAGGCCGTCGTCTACTATCAGACGAACCTCAAGCTGCTCAACATGAAGTCGAACAAGATCGCCTGGAACGGCCAGAAGAAGATCAAGAAGTTCGTCAAGCGCTCCAAGGCCGGCTGGTAGGCCATCGAATGGGCGTCACACGGCCCCGCCTTTCTCCCCGGAGAGGCGGGGCCGTCCGTTTCCTGCTGGTCCTCCCCCTGCTCGCGGCCTGCGGAGGCCCCTCCGGCGAGATGCGCAAGCAGGTCAACGGCCTGATCGCGGCCCGCGACTTCGCCGGGGCGCAGGCCCGCATCGAGAAGGGCAAGGAGCCCTCCTACGGCCGCAAGAACCAGGTGCTCTATTACCTGGACCTGGGCGCGGTCCAGCACGACGCCGGCAAGTTCAAGGAGAGCGACCAGAGCCTGGACAAGGCCGAGCGGCGCATGGAGGAGCTCTACACGAAGAGCGTGACCCGGGCCGCCGGGACCTTGCTCCTCAACGACAACACGACCGAGTACGCCGGCGAGCGCTTCGAGCGGGCGATGGTCAACGCCTACCGCGCGCTCAATTTCACGTTCCTCGGCGACCTCGAGGGCGCCCTCGTCGAGGTGCGCAAGCTCTCCCGCCTGCTCCAGGAGTACGCCGACGTCTACAACGGCAGGAAGACCGCGTACAAGGACGACGCCTTCGGCCAGTTCCTCGCCAGCCTCCTCTACGAGGACGACGGCCGCCTCGACGACGCCCGCATCGCCCGGGAGAAGTCCCGCGCGGCCTACAAGGCCTACGCCGCGGCCTACGGCACGGCGACGCCCTCGCTGGAGCCGTACGGCGGGATGAACGGCGGCGGGGAGCTCGTGTTCCTCCACTACAACGGCGTCGCCCCCCGCAAGGTGAGCAAGTCCTTCTCGGTCGCCTGGCGGGACGCCGCCGTCGCTCTCGACGCCTCCAAGGACGACGAGGCGGAGTCCGCCAAGGCGAAGAACGCGATCCGCGCCGGCCTGCTCGGCCAGTCCATCACGGTCTCCTACCCCGACTACGTCCAGGATCCGTTCCAGATCGCGGGCTCGGCCGTCGAGGCCGCCGGCGTGAGCGCGCGGACCGAGCTCGCCTCGGACCTGGCCGCGATCGCGCAGAAGGACCTGGCCGAGCGCCAGGCCGTCATCCGCACCCGCGCCATCGCGCGCGCGACGGTCAAGTTCGTCCTCGCCAAGGCGGTCGCCGACGAGGTCGCCAAGAAGTACGGCAAGAACTCCTGGCAGCACCTGCTCGCCCAGGCGGGGAGCGCCGCGACGTCCGCCGCCACCGAGGGCGCCGACACCCGCGCGTGGGCCACCTTGCCCGCCCAGTTCCGCGTCGCCCGCCTGCGCCTGCCGCCCGGCACGCACGACGTCGTCGTCGATTATCTGGGGCCCACCGGAGCCAAGCTCTCGACGCAGACCTTCAAAGACGTCGTCATCCGCAAGGGACGGCGAACCTACCTCCACGACAGGACCGCTCTATGAAAAACATGACCCTGCTCACTTTGGCCGTCGCCGCCGCGCTGATGTCGGCTTGCGGAGGTTCCTCGTCCCTCAAGTCCTCCTCGGGCGGCGCGAGGCCGTCATGGGTCGAAGGCGAGAGCCCGCGCTGGACGCGCGCGCAGAACGTCCTCGGCGTGGGCAGCGGCGACGACGAGGAGTCGGCCGCCGACCGGGCGCGCGGCGAGATCTCCCGCGTGTTCTCCAGCGCCGTCAGCGTGAACACCACCGTCGACGAGAGCGAGACCACGGTGAACCAGGGCGGCCGGACGAACACCTCGTTCTCCCAGTCCGTCGCCCAGAACGTGCGGACCGCGTCGAAGAAGATGCCCGAGGGCGCCGAGGTCGTCGAGCGCTGGAAGGACGCGGCGACGGGGCGCTATTACGCGCTCTCCGTCCTGAACAAGGGCAAGGCCCTGTCCGCCGTCGCCGAGAAGACATC
>JACPFR010000007.1 GCA_016182905.1 Elusimicrobiota bacterium | reverse complement strand
CGCGGCGCGCGCCTCGCCCGCGCGGCGGGCGCGCGGGTCGGCCGCCAGGACGCGGCGGCGCAGGTCGAGCGCGAGCGCGGCGAGGAGGAACGCGCCGGGCAGGGCGTGCCAAGGGCCGGTCCGGCCGAAGGCGCCGAGCGCGGCGAGCGCCTTGGCGGGCAGGCCGCGGCCGTCGGGCGCCTTCAGGTAGCGGATGTCCGCGGCGACTTCGGCCACGCCCGGCGCCGCCGATGAGCCCGGGCCGACGACGGGCAGGGCCGCGTTCGGGTCGCCGGGCAGCACGTTCAGCCGGAGGGGCTTGCTCTGCGCCCGCGCGTAGGCGCGCTTGGCCGGGTCGTAGTACGAGACCGTCAGCGGCGGGATCTCGAGCGGCCCGGAGACGCGCGCGACGAGGACCGTCTTGAAGGTCTTCGCGCCGCCGACCTTGTCGCCGAAGCGTTCGAGCTTGACCGAGCTCTCGGAATCGAAGAAGCGGACGGACGGGAGGTCGGGCCGCTTGGGCTCGGGCAGGGACTTGATGTTGCCGACGCCGCTGACGACGACCGTCAAGGTCAGGGCCTCGCCGGCGCGGAGCTGGGTCCGGTCCGCGGAGGACTCCACCGTCAGCGCGCCCACGATGCCGGAGAAATCGTCGGGCGCCCCGGGCGGCAGGGGGTCGGCCTGGAGCGTGAGCGGGTCGGTCTGCAGGCGGCGCGCCTCGGGCGGCGCCGCGTTGAAGAAGCGGTCGAAGAAGTCGTCGCCGGTGAGCCCCCCCCGCCGCGGCAGCTGCACCGTGACGACGGCGGGCCCGATGGCCGCGCGCCCGGCCTGGACCGGGAACAGGGCGCTCTTGAGCTCGGAGAAGTTGTAGGTGCGCCCCCGGATCACGGTCGTCCCCTGGCCTTCGGCTCCCAGGCTCTCGGAGAGCAGGCCGGTCAGCTTCGGCGCGTCGTACTGCGGCGCGCCGAGCAGCGGCACGGCCGTGAAGAAGCGCACGACCAAGGTGACCTGCTCGTTGACGAGGGCGCGGTTCTTCTCGAGCTGGGCGGTGACGAAGGCGTCGGGGGTAGCACCCGGGCTCGGCGCGGGGGCCGGGACCGGGCCGGGCGCCGGCGGCTGGCCCGGTGCCGGCGCCTGGCTCGGGGCCGGGGCCGGCGGCGGCTCCTTCGGCGCGGCGTCGACGTTGAAGACCATCGGCGGCGTCGGCGCGGCGCCGGGCACCTCGATCGCGGGCACGACGAAGCGTCCGGTCTTGCGCGGGTTCAGGACGAAGGTGTGTACGACGCTCGACGAGACGCGGCCGTTGATGATGGTCATGCTCTGGCTCTTGCCGGACTCGTAGATCTCGACGTCCGGGATGAGCGGCGCCTTGGGCGCGGCGGAGCCGGACCCCATGATCGCCACGGACAGGACGATCTGATCGCCGAAGACGAGCTGGTGGCTGCTCAGCGTGGCGGTGACGGCGAGGTCCGCCGCGGCCGCGGCGGCGGCGCCCAGCATCAGCCCGGCGGCCAGGACGGTCCTTCTCACCAGTCCTCCGCCGACGGCGGCTTGCCCTGCGCGCGGCGGCCCTTGCCTTCCTGGGCCTGGCGCTGGGCCTGCTTCTCGCGCTCGCCGACGGCGCGCAGGATGCGGTCGGCTTCCTCCTTGGTGAGCTGGTCCTCGGGCCGGGTCTTCGGCGGGCTCTTCGGCTGGTCGTCCTGTCCCCCTCCGCCGCCCTGGGGCTTGTCCTTCTTGTCCTCGGGCTTCTGCGGCTCGTCCTTGGGCTTGTCCTGCTTGCTCTTCGGGGGCGGAGGGTTCTTGAGTTTCTGCAAGGTCACGGCCAGGTTGTGGCGGGCCTCGGCGTCGCCGGGCGACAGCGCCAGCGAGCCGCGGAAGGCGGCGGCGGCGTTCGGGAAGTCGCCGGCCTTGAAGCGCGCGTTGCCCAGGTTGTACAGCGCCGCGGCCCTCGTCGCCGCCGGGAGGTCCTTGCGCGCGGCCACGGTCTCGTACATCGCCGTCGCGTCGTCGAGCTTCTCGAGCCGGTACAGCGCCCCGCCCGCGTTGAACGCGGGGCGAGGGTCCTTGGGCGCCTTCGCCGCGGCCTCCCCGTAGCGCTCGAGGGCGCCTTCGTACTTCTCCCGGCCGTAGAGCCGGTTCCCCGCGCGCAGCGAGCCCTCGGCCGTCGCCGCCGCGGACGGCGCGGCGAGCGCGACCAGGGAGGCCGCCGCGACCACGACGGACCGCGCGACCGCGGCGGACGGCGCTGCCCCCGCGATCGGGCGCAGCGACGACAGCAGCTCGAGGAGCAGGAGCAGGAACGCCGCCGCCGCCGGCCAGGCGTAGCGGTTGCGCCAGAGGTTCGCGGTCCCCGACACGCCCTTGGCTGCGTCGAGCTCCCGGATGCGCTTGGCGATGTCGGCGATCTCGTCGGAGCCAGGCGTCGTGCGGTAGTAGGCCCCGCCGGTCTCCCTCGCGATCTGCGCCAGCGTGCTCTCGTCGAGGCGGCTGACGACCGTTCCGCCCTTGGGGTCCTTGTGGTACGTCCCTCCCGCGCTCGGGATCGGCTCTCCGTCCGGCGTGCCGATGCCGACGGCGAAGACGCGCACGCCGGCGACGGCGGCCTCGCGCGCGGCGCCGAGGGGATCGGACTTGTGGTCCTCGCCGTCGGTGAGGAGGACGACGGCCTTGCCTCCCGGGTAGCGGCCGAGCATCGCCGTCGCCGTGCGCAGGGCGCTCCCGACCGCCGAGCCGGGCGTGGGCACCGCGCCGCTCTCCAGCGCTCCGAGCAGCTGCTTGGCCGCGTCGGCGTCCTGCGTGAGCGGGCACACGGTGACCGCTTCCCCCGCGAAGGCGACGACCCCGATGCGCTCGCCCCGCAGCTGGTCGATCAGCAGGGACAGCGAGGACTTCGCGCGCTCGAGGCGGTTCGGCTTGACGTCCTGGGCGAGCATCGACAGGGAGACGTCCACCGCGATCACCGCCTGCCGCGAGTCGGAGCGCGTCTCGACGAGCTCGACGCCGAACTGCGGCCCGGCGAGCGCGAGCAGGAGGAAGGCGATCCCGGCCAGGCGCAGCCTGACGGAGGCCTTGCGTCCGGAGGGTACGAGACCTCTTCCCATCGCCTCGCTCACGGCGCGGCGCCGGGCCTCGGCCCAGCGGAGCAGCGCCCAGGCGGCGGGCAGGAGGAGCGCGCCGGCGGCGAGCCAGAAGGGGTGGCGGAACATCAGGGCCACCTCAGCAGCGGGCCCGCGGCGAGCGCGGACTCGAGCAGCAGCAGGATGAGCGCCGCGGCGAGCGGCCATTGGTTCAGGTCGCCGACCGCCGCGATCCTCGGCAGCGCCACCTTCGATTTCTCCATCTTGTCGATCGCGGCGAAGATGTTCTTCAGCTCGCCGCCGTCCTGGGCGCGGTACGCCTTGCCTCCGGTCAGCCGCGCGATCTCGGCGAGGAGCTCCTCGTCGAGGTCGTCGGTGACGGGGACCGTCACGCGGCCGTACCGAGGGTCGTCGATCGTCATCGAGGATTCGCCCTTGCCCGCGACGCCGATCGCGTACACCTTGATGCCGTAGGACGCCGCGGCCTTCGCGGCGGTGAGCGGGTCGACGACGCCGGTGTTCGCGCGTCCGTCGGAGAGGAGGATGATGACCTTGCTCTTCGCGCTCGAATCCTTGAGGCGGGCGACGGCCGACGCGAGGCCGTCGCCGAGGGCGGTGCCGTCGGCGCGCGTCATCCCGGCGTCGAGCTCGTCGAGGCGGCCCAGCAGCGCGTCGTAGTCGAGCGTCGGCGGGCACAGCAGCAGCGGCGCGCCGCCGAAGGTCGTCAGGCCGATGCGGTCCTGCGCGCGGCCGAGGATGAAGCGCTTCGCGGTCGCCTTGGCGGCGTCGACGCGCGTCGGCTTGAAGTCGACGGCCTTCATTGACAGCGAGCTGTCGAGCGAGAGCATGATGTCGATGCCTTCGCCGGCTCCGCCGGCGAACTTGATAGTCTTCTGGGGCCGCGCCAGCGCGGCGGCGATCAGGCACGACGCCAGGGCGAGCAGGACCGGAGGGGCCGCGCGCGCGGCCCGGGCCCGCAGCGAGGGCGCGCGGGCGCGCAGGCGTTCGCCCGAGGGCAGCGAGAGCTTCGCTCCGGCGGAGGTCAGCAGCGCCGCGGCGCCGGCCGCGAGGGCCGGGAGCGCGAGGAGGAGCAGCCATGGGTGGAGGAGCCTCACGGGGCCTTCTCCTTGGAGGCGTAGACGGGCGGCGTCGTCGCCTTGATGAGGCCGAGCGCCAGGTCGGCGTCGCGCGGGCCCTCCTCGGGCCCCGGCTTGGCCTTCGCGAACTTGACCAGGTCCGCGCGCGAGAGGAGCTCGCGGACGCCGCCGCCGATCTGCAGATTCTGCGCGCGCGCCTTCACCAGGCGCTCGACCTCGACGCTCGTCATCGCGGTGACCGGCTGGCCGTAGCGGGCCTCGAGGTAGACGCGCAGGATGTCGGTCAGGCCCAGGTAATAGGCGGCCTGGTCGTTCTCCCAGAGGCCGGAGGCGCGCAACTCCGCGATCGCGAGTGCGGCGGCCTCCTCCGGAGGAAGGACCGGGGCCGTCGCGACGGGCGAGCCGTCCGGGGCGGCCTTCCGCGCCCGCCACCGCTTCCAGCCGCGCCAGGCGGCCCAGGCGAGCGCCGCGGCCAGGAGCCAAGGCCACAGCGCGGGGCGCGCCCGGATCGGGCCTTTGATGTCGGAGATGTCCGCGTCGTCGGGCAGGCGGGCGACGGAGACGGTGAAGGCGGCCGGAGGCGCGGCGACGGCGTGGCCGTCGGGAGACTTGAAATTGGCGACGAAGGACAGCGTGCCGGTCGACAGCGGCAATACGGTCCAGGACCAAAGACCGTCTTTTTCAACGGCGTCGACGACCACGATGTCGCTCGTGTTCGAGCCGGCCGCGTCGGCCTTCAGCCCGGCCGGGGCGCCGCGGTAGACGACCACGGATTCCGCGGCCAAGACGGCGGAGGAAGACGCGGACACCTGCCAAGAGGACTGCTGCGCGAGCGCGGGCACGCTCAAAAGAAGAGCCAACGGAAGGTATCTCACCGGCTCCGCCTCTTGGCCCTGCGCCGGAAGAAGGCGAGCAGCGGATCGAGGGACGGCTTGTCCGTGCCGACCGTCACCGCCTCGACGCCGCTCGCGCGGAAGGTCCTTTCGAGCTCCGCCCGGCGGGCGGCCTCCTCCCGGGCGTACTCCGCGGCGTCGGCGCGCAGGTCGAAGACGCCCTCGGCGCCGGTCTCGGGATCGCGCACCGCGACGACGGCGGAGGCGGACGGGAGCTCCGCCTCGCGCGGGTCCCCGACCACGACCGGGATCAGGTCGTGCTTGATGGCGCACAGCTTCAGCGCGCGCTCGAAGCCCGCGTCCCGGAAGTCGGAGATGAGGACGACGATGCAGCGGCGCTTGAGCATGCGCGTCAGGCGGTCGAGCGACGGCCCGATCGCCGTCTTCCGGCCCTTCGGCTCGTACGCGAGGATCTCGCGGATGACGGCGAGCACGTGGCGCCGCCCCTTGCGCGGGGGCAGCCAGCGCTCGAGGCCGTCGGTGAACACGGCGAGGCCGACCTTGTCGTTGTTCTGCAGCGCCGCGAAGGCCAGCGCGGCGCCGATCTCCGTCGCCGACTCCCGCTTCAGCCGCCCCGCGGAGCCGAACGACAGCGACGAGGACAGGTCCACCGCGATGACGACGGTGAGCTCGCGCTCCTCGACGTACTGGCGGACGAAGGGCTTGCCGACGCGGGCGCTGACGTTGCGGTCGATGTCCCGGGGGTCGTCCCCCTCCGCGTACTCGCGCACGGAGGCGAACTCCATGCCGCGCCCCTTGAAGACGCTCAGGTAGTCTCCGGAGAAGCTCTCCGAGACGAGACGGCCGGTGACTATCTCGAGGCGCCGGACCTGGGCGAGGATCTCCTGCGGGAGCATATGGTCAGGGGACTTCGACGGCCTCGAACACGGCTCGGACGATCTTGTCGCTGTCGACGCCCTCGGCCTCGGCCTCGTAGCTGACGAGCACGCGGTGGCGCAGGACGTCGGGCCCGATGGTCTTGACGTCCTCGGGCGTCACGTAGCCGCGGCCGTTGATGAAGGCGTGGGCCTTGGCGGCCTGCGCGAGGAAGATCGTCGCGCGGGGGCTGGCGCCGTAGGCGATCAGGTGCTTGTGCGAGGCGAGGCGGTGCTTCTCGGGCTCGCGCGTCGCGAAGACCAGGTCCACGATGTAGTCCTTGATCTTCTCGTCGAGGTAGATCGAGGCCGCGACGGCGTGCGCGCGCTGCAGCTGCGCGGGAGTCGCCACGGGCTTCACGGCGGGCAGCGACCCGCCGGCCATGCGCTCGAGTATGCTCTTCTCCTCGGCCTTGGTCGGATAGCCGAGCCGGATCTTCATCATGAAGCGGTCGACCTGGGCCTCGGGCAGAGGGTAGGTCCCCTCCTGCTCGATCGGGTTCTGCGTCGCGAGGACGAGGAACGGGTCGGGGAGGCGGTGGGTCTCCGCGCCGATGGTGACCTGGCGCTCCTGCATCGCCTCGAGCAAGGCGCTCTGGACCTTGGCGGGCGCGCGGTTGATCTCGTCGGCGAGGATGAGGTTGGCGAACACCGGGCCCAGGCGGGGCTTGAAGTCGCCGGTCTTCGCGTCGAGGATCAAGGTCCCGGTGAGGTCGGCGGGCAGGAGGTCGGGCGTGAACTGGATGCGCGAGAACGAGGCCGAGACGCAGTTCGCCAAGGTCTTGATCGTCAGCGTCTTGGCGAGGCCGGGAACGCCCTCGAGCAGCACGTGGCCTCCGGACACGAGGGCGGCGAGGATGCGGTCGAGGGTCTCGTCCTGGCCGATGATGACCTTCGCGATCTCCCTCTTGAGGTCCTGAACGAACAGGCTCTCTTCGGCGACCTTCTTGTTGAGCTCCTTGATGCCGGTGAGTTCCATGTCTCTATCTCCTGGCTTTCGCGTCTGTGTCGATCAGCGGCGCGCGGCGGCACGCCGTACGGCGTCCTCGTAGTCGGCCCGCAGCTTGTCGGCGAGCGCCTTGAACTCGGCCTTGCGCTTGTCCTGGAAGCGCCCCAAAGTCCGCAGCGCCTCGATGCGCACCGCGGGCTCCGTGTCGCGGAGCAGGGCGGTGACCCAGACCGCGACCGACGGGTCCCCGATGTCGCCGAGCGCCTGCAGCGAGGCCATGCGCACGTTGGCGTCGTAGTCGCTCAGGCCGCGCACCAGCGCGCCGAGGCGGGACAGGTCCTCCCGCCCCTTGAACAGCGACACGACCTTCATGCGGACCTCGGGGTCCGGGTCCTCGACGAGCATCTTCTCGAGGCTCGGCCCGAGCTGGGGGTCGCGGATGTTGAACAGGAGCTGGATCGCGGCCCACCGCACCGAGGAGTCCGCGTCCTGCAGCGACAGGCGGACCTTCTTGATCTCGTCCTCGGAGAAGACCGGCCCCGGCTGCTGGACGATGGCCGGAGGAGGCGGCGGCGCCACCGCCTCGCGCTCGGGATGCAGATGGTCCCAGACGAGGAAGGAGGCCGCCCCGAGGAAGATGAACAGCATCGCCAGTCGGTTCACGTCCTATCCCTTCTTGGCCGCTTCCGCCGCCGCCGCTTTTTCCTGCTCGTAGCGCACGCGCGCGGCCTCGATCTCGGCCTGCTTCTTATCCTGGAGGGTGTTCAGCGTCTTGAGGGCCTGGAGGCGGACGGTCTCCTCCTGGTCCTTGATCGGCCCCGTGGCGATGACGCCCGCCACCGAGTAGTCGCCGATCTTCTCGATCGCGCGCAGCGAGGCGAGGCGCACGTCCGGCTCCTGGTCCTTCAGCGCGCCGACGAGAGCGTCGAGCACGTCGGCGCCGCGCCGGTCGCTCAGCAGCTCGCAGGCCTTGATGCGCAGCGTCGGCTCGAGGTCCTTCTTGAGCATGTGGAAGATGACCGGCATCGCCTGCGGCGACTTCATCTTGTCGAGGAGCAGGACGGCCTCCCAGCGCACGCTGGGATCCTGGTCCTCGGTGGACTTGAGGATCTTGGCCTGCTCCTCCTCGTTGATCACGGGCGCGGGCTCGGAGAGGATCGCGGGCGGCGGCGGCGGCGGGGGCGGCGGAGGGACCGGCTTGAACTCCTTGTAGGCCATGAAGCCGGCGACGGCGATGGCGCAGACGAGCAGGACGTATTTCATGAGCGGGAGACCTCCGGGACTGGGCCGAGCGGACCGACGAGCTTGAGAGGACGGCGGCGCACGTCGACGCCGCGCGGGGACGGGACGGCGGAGATCGTCTCGGGCGGGGCCAGGCGCGTCCAGTCCCCCCCGTCGACGCCCTCGCTGGCGAGCAGGAACCGGCCGTCGCGGATCGAGAAGCTCATGACCGACCACGGCTGGTCCGGATGGCAGACGCCGTGCTCGGCGAGCCCCCGGTGGGCGGCGTGGCAGAGCGCGTGGATCCCTTTCCCGCCGGAGGCGATCGCGTTGAGGCTCGAGTAGGGCGCCGGAAGTCCCGGGTAGCGGGAGCGGCACGACTCCCACAGCCGCCAGTCCTCGGCGACGCAGGCCTCGAAGGCCTCCGAGGGGCTCTTCCCCTCGGCGACGAACTTCAGGAACTGCTGGAAATAGACCTCGGTGTCGCTGTCCGTCTTCAGGCGCGCGCGGCGGGGACCGAGCGCCTCGGCGACCTCCCGGTGGATGAACAGGGTCCCGTTGTGGATGAAGACCCAGCCCTCGTCCGTGAAGGGATGCGCGCGGCCGTCGTCGATCCCGATGCCCTTCGAGGCGGCGCGGATGTGGCCGAGCACCACGCCGGAGCGGGCCTCTCCGGCGGCGGATGCGAACCGCTCCCTTTCCTCGGGAGCCGGGCGCCCGCTCTTGACCACCCGGGGCTCGCCGTCGGCCCCGAACCAGGCGAGGCCCCAGCCGTCCTTCTGAGGGTTGGCCGGGTCGGCGTCGGCCTGGCGCAGCAGGGAGAACTCCGAGTCCGCCAGGACGTCGCGGGCGGAAACGGGATCAGTAGAGACTTGCGCGAAGAGACGGCACATGCCCTGATTCTAACGAATTTTCAAGCGTTGCTGGGGGCGCCGGAGCCGAGCTTTTGGAGGATCTCCAGGGCGCGGTCGGTGTTCTGGGCCGCGATGAGGATCCGCGAGGTCTTCGCGCCCTCCACGGAGGTGCCGTAGACCGTCGTGATGTTGATCTTGCCGTCGGCCAGCGCCGCGGCCACCCGCAGGAGCTCTCCGGGCTTGTCGTCGACCTCCACCGAGAGGATGTGGGTCTCCACGCTGGAGAAGCCCGCCGACGACAGGATCGAGGACACCTCGGCGTCGTTCTCGAGCGCGATGCGCACCAGGCCCGAGTCGTCGCGGACCTCGGAGGCGATCCCGAGGATGTTGATCCCCTTCTCAGAGAACAAAGCCGCGAGGCGCGTGAGCGCCCCCGGCTTGTTCGGCATGAATACGCTGAATTGCTTTATCTTGTGGACTCTCATGGTTGCCGTGGCCCGGCAACCATTTCCTGCGCGGTATGCTCGGTCACATCTTGGATGGTAGCGTTTCCTCCATCGTCTTCGCAATCGCCGCCTTCGCCTTGACGGAGTCTTCGCGCCGGAAGGGTCCGCCGACCTCCTGGAAGGTCCCGTTGCCCTCGAGGTAGTAGATGCTCTTGCCCTGCGACTCCTTGATCGCCGTCGCGATGGTCCAGCCGAGCTGCGGCATCATCGCCGCGATCGGCGCCTCGCTCGTGCCCACGTTGGCGATGCTCGAGTCCGGGACGTTCGCGTCGAGGTTGAGGCGGTAGCCCCACGCCGCCTCGACGAGCAGCGGCTCGACCGTCACCGCGGTCAGGTATTTCCCGGTCCCCTTATAGCTGCCGCCGGCCGTGCGCAGGACCTGATAGCGCAGCTTGATCACCTGCATCCCGTAGGCGTTCTTGGCCGTGAGCTCGTAGATCGTCCCTTTCGGCCTCTGCCAGCCCGCCATCTGCGTCCAGCTCTTGATGCCTTCGGGGAGCGCGGATGCGTACTGCACCTTGACGTTGACGACCGGGGCGTTGTCCTTGATGATCTTCCAGATCTTCTCGCCCAGATTGACGATCGAGTCGAGGACCGGGATCACGTCGCCGACGCCCGGGTCGGGCGCGTCCACCTCGGTCGGGGAGACGGACGGCCCGACCTTCACGATCTCCACGGTCGTCTCGTCGACCGTGTAGGCTTTGGGGTCTTTCGCGGCGGCTTTGATCTCCTTCAGCGAGAATTGCGCGGCGGCGGGCAGGGCGAACAGCAGGGCGGCCAGGACGAGGGGTGCTCGGCGATACATCATTACCTCCGACGGGTTTTGGGGTTCGGACCTTGCGACCCACCCATCATGCGCGGAAAGGCCCAGGCCGGAAAGGGCCCGAGGGCCTATGCTCATATGGGCCCAACGGCCTAGACGTCGGCCCGGCTGGATCCATGTCCTCCGGGGACGGGCGCGATTGGCCGCGCCCTCCGGGGTAGACGCGACAACGACGGCCATGGTCGCGTCAACCCCAAGCCCCGTCGGACATGAATCCAGCCGGGCCTAGCCGATAGCCCGTCGGGTCCGCTATCAGATTCCTCGCCGTTTCCTTCGGGTCTGCATGCGCCGATCGCCATATCGCCGTAGGCGATGGCGATACGCTGATATGACGGACACCGGGACGCAGGTTAATCGGGGAGGAGGATCGATGTCCCGAGGGGCTTGGGGCTGACGCGGCCATGGTCTTCATAGCCGCGTCTGCCCCGGAGGGCGCGGCCAATCGCGCCCGTCCCCGAGGGGCATCGATCCTCCTCCCCGGCCCGTATCAGCGTCGCCGTTGCCGTTGTCGTTACTTCTTGGCGGCGGAGCGCTTGCGCAGCGCGCGGTCGGCGAACCAGCCGGCGGCCGGGATCGCCAGCGCGACGCCCAGGTTCAGGGCGAACTTACCGAGCACGCCGAAGCCCGCGAGCACGCCCGCCATCCCGGGGATGAAGGGCATGAAGCTCAGGAACAGAGCCGCGGCGATGACGCCGAGCAGGATGCCGACGAAGCCGCCGGCGGTCTTCTCGCCGGTGGACTCGTCCGTGATCTTGAGGTTCTCGGGCTTGGTCGCGTTGGCGAGCTTGCGCTGGATGAAGAACAGCGCCACGCCGACGGGGATCAGCGCCGCCGCGAGGTACGGGAACGGGTTGAACGCCGCGATGTCGCTGAACAGCGGCTTCAGCGCCAGCATCAGCACGATCGAGAGCGCCGTCATCGCCGAGCCGGAGAAGGCCAGCGCCTTCTGGACCTTGCCCGAGTCGGAGGGCAGGCGCTCCTGGAAGAAGGAGTTGAGCTTGATCGACGCGGCGACCTGCATGAAGCCGAACGGGATCAGCGCGGCGGCGAACACCGTGCTCGGGACCCAGTTGATGTCCAGGAACATCAACGGGGCGAACGGGAGCACGAGGTTGAAGGCCATCACGCCGAGCAGGGCGAGGGCGGGGATGCCGAGCAAGGTCCAGCGCAGCATCGAGGAACGCTCGGAGGCGAGGAGCTGGTCCGGGGTCTTGCCCTCGTTCTTCTTCTTGTCCCGCCGCTCGAGGAGCAGGAACACCGCGGCGAGGATGAGGCCGCCGAAGCTGAACATGCCGACGAGGTTGCCCTGGATCGCGGCCATGCCCGCCGAGCCGGCGACGAGCTTGCCGTAGCCGGGGGTGATGAGGCGGTAGATGAGCACGTTCATCAGGTCGAAGATCACGGCGCCCGCGAGGGAGTACTTGAGGACGGGGTTCTTGAAGACGAAGTCCTTTCCCTCCTCCATGTTCGCGAAGATCTGCTTGAACGCGTCCTTGATCTTCTGCCACGCGCCGACCTTCGGCGCTTCGGGCGCAGGGGCCTCCGCCGCGGCCTGAGCGGCCCCACCGGCGGCCTTGCCGGCGCCGGCGATCATGTTCTCGATGCGCTTGGCCGAGCTGAGAGGGATGACCTTGAGCATCAGGAACAGCATCAGGGCCAGGATGATCGTCGCGGGGTAGATCGCGGTGATCCAGCCGGCGCCGACCGAGACGACGAGCGCGCCCAGGACCATCGGCGCGATGACTCCGAAGACCTCGGCGAGGAACTGCCACCAGGTGCGGAACTTCTGCTGGCTGACGCCCTGCTCGGCCAGGAGGAACTTCTGCAAGGTGCCCTGCGCGGTGGCCGCGATGCCGGTGACCATCCCGTTGAGAGCGTAGAACACGAACATCAACGGCAGGGCCATATGGCCGGTGCCGAGCAGCATGACCATCGTCGCCAGCGAGACCGCGCGGAAGACGTGCGCGGCATAGAAGGTCTTGGTGAGGCCGAACCGGTCGCTGAAGAACTTCGCGAGCTGCTGGCCGACCATGCTGCCGATGCTCGCGAAGATCGCGACCTGGGCCAGGATGGAGAAGTCGCCGAAGGCGTCCTCGGTGAGCTGGGCCATCGCCGCGCCCTGCGCCTCGAGGCCGAGCTGCATGGTGAGCATGCCGCCGATGAGGGCGGCGACGGTCGCGCCGAGGCCGAACCAGCCCTTGCCCTTCTTGCCGGGCTCGTTGGGCTGCCGCGGGGCCGGGGGCTCGTTGACGTTCGACTGCGGGCGGGCCGAGTCGCCGGTCGAAGGCTCGAGCTCGGAGGCGTGCGCGGCGGAGAGCTTGCCGGAGACGATGGCTTCCTTGGCGGCCGGGACGTTCTCGACCGATTTGCCGCCGAAGAAGGCGCGGACGCCGGAGATGATCGCGGCGGCCTTGCTCGCGATGCGGCCGGTGCGCGGGCCGGCCTGGAGCGTGACGGGCGCGGTCTCGGAGGCCGGCGTCTTGGCGGCGGAGGCGTCGCCGGCCGCCGGGGCCGCGTCCTTGGCGGCCGCGACGGCGACGGGCGCGAGAGCCGCGGGAACGGCGGCGGCCTGGGCGGAGAACGCGGCCGGCGCG
>JACPFR010000006.1 GCA_016182905.1 Elusimicrobiota bacterium | reverse complement strand
GCCGCCCAGTCCCGCGCCGCCGCGCGGCCGGCCGCGGGAGCCGCGTCCGCCGCGGCCGAGACCGCCGCGCGCAGCGCGTCCGCGTCGGGCTCGCCCCGGAGGAGCGCGGCCAGGGCGTCGAAGGCGGCCTGCGGGCCGGCCGGGACGACGAGGCGGGGCGTCGCGACGGGCACGACCGCGAGGAGCGCCGGCGCGGGCGCCCAACCCGAGGCGGTCACGGCGTCGCGCAGGGCCTCGGCGGGCGGAAGGGGGGAGGGAAGCGCGGCGGAAACGGCCCGGATCCTCGGAGCGACGGCGGCGAGGGCGGGGGAGGCCCCTTGGAATGCGAGCGCCAAGGAGAGGGCGCACGCCGTGAGCCGGCGCGTCGTCCCGGGACGGGATTCTCGGCGAGAGGGGTATCCCATTGGACCTAAGCGTAGGCTCCAAAGACCTATATCCACAAGGAGCCTGGGGCCTATACTAGCATGGGCCGTTCGGCCCCGTCAAGTGCCTGATGTTAAGTCCTCGCTCACCGTCGGCAGATTAATCTTTAAAGCCTGGCACCATGTGTCGGATGTGTTAATATCCCCGAACTTATCCACCTATTCACACGCGCCCCGCGTACGTCTCAAAACGGCCCGCCGGAGCAGGGCTCAGCCCGTCGCGGACCGTTGGGCCTACGACGGCGTTCCGGTTTAAGTCCGGCTCATAATAATGCTAAACTCGGCCCGATGGAAACCCCGTCCACCGCCGATCCGGTCGAGCGCCTCTGGAAAACGGCGCGCTACCTGCCGCAGACCGTGCGTCTGCTCGGGACGCGCTACCGGACGCTCTTCCTCGCCCACGCCCAGCGCTGCCGCCCGCGCGGGCCGGCCGCCGTCGTCGCCGACGCCCTGGCGTTCGCGGATTATCTCTCCAAGCAGGAGCGCGTCGGGCTCCTCGCGCCGGAACGCACCGCGCTGCGCCGCGACGCGCGCGCGCTGCGCCGCCGCTTCCGCCTGCGCCGCGACGGCGACGAGGTCGAGGCGATCGAGAAGTGGAAGATACTGCAATGGCTGAGGCTCTGACCATGGCCCATCAAGGCACGACGGAATCCGGCTACCGCACCAAGCCCCTGCTCGACTTCGTGACGCGCACGATGTCCCGGGAGCGCGCCGCGCTGCGCGAGATCCGGGAGACGACCGAGGCGAAAGGCCTGCCCGCGATCAGCGTCGGACCCGACGAGGGCCGCCTGCTCCATTTCCTCGTCTCCGCCTGCGGCGCGAGGAAGATCGTCGAGGTCGGGACGCTCGCCGGCTACTCGGCGTGCTGGATGGCCGACGCCCTGCCGCAAGGCGGGATGCTCCACACGATCGAGTACGAGCCCAAGCACGCGAAGGTCGCGAAGGAGAACGTCGCGCTCGCGGGCCTGACGGCGAAGGTGACCGTCCACACTGGCCCGGGCATGACCGTGCTCCCGACGCTCGAGAAGCACGGCCCTTTCGACCTCGTGTTCATCGACGCGGACAAGACCGGCTACGGCGACTACGCGCGCTGGGCCGCGAAAAACGTCCGCTCCGGCGGCTTCGTGATCTGCGACAACGCCTACCTGTTCGGGAACCTCCACCGCGACGACCTCGCGGCGGACCACGAGGACAAGCCGAAGGTCGCGCCGATGCGCGCCGCGTTATCGATGCTGGCGGACGAGGCCTTGTTCGCGTCCTGCGCGATGATCCCCACCGGCGAGGGCATGGCCGTCGCCGTCCGGCGCTGAGCATGCCCGTCGCGACGCGGAAAGGCTCCGCGCAGGTCCGGAAGGTCGAGGACCCCGCCGACGCCGAGCGCGATCACGGCTGGAACGTCGTCCTCTTCAACTGCGACTGCCACACGTTCGACCAGGTGGAGGGGATCCTCCTCAAAGCCGTGCGCTGCTCCCTCTCCCAGGCCCGCGCCTTCTCCTGGGAGGTGCACTCGAAAGGCTCCGCCGTCGTCTATCAGGGCGCCCTCGAACGCTGCGAGGCCGTCGCCGACGTCATCGCCTCCATCGGCCTCCAGGTCAAGCTCTCCCAATAACGCGACGACGCGGGGTCCGACCCCTTTTTTGCTAGATTATCGGGAATGAAGGCGAGCGAGGCGTCGCTGAAGCTGCCGCACCGGCCGCTGGGCAAGACCGGGCTGTCGATCTCCGAGATCGGCTTCGGGGGCTGGGGCATCGGCAAGTCCATGTGGGGCCCGACGGACGACCATGAGTCCATGGCCGCCCTGCACGCCGCCCTCGACTCGGGCATCAACTACTTCGACACGGCCTACGCCTACGGGCACGGGCACTCCGAGCGGCTCATCGCGCGCCTCTTCAAGGAAGCGGGCCGCCGCGCCGTCGTCTCCACCAAGGTGCCGCCGAAGAACATGGAGTGGCCCGGCCATCCCCGCTCCCGGCTGGCGCTCGTGTTCCCGCCGGACTGGGTGCGCCTCAGCGTCGAGAGGTCCCTGCGCAACCTCGGCACGGACGGCGTCGACCTCTACCAGTTCCACGTCTGGCACGACTCCTGGCTGAAGGACCCGATGTGGCCGGCACTCGCCGCGGAGATGGCGAAGCTCAAGGCCGAGGGGAAGGTCCGCAACTGGGGCGTCTCGATCAACAACGACGACCCCGAGTCCGCGATCGAGCTCGTCTCGACCGGCCTCGTCGGCGTCGTGCAGGTCCTCTTCAACATGTTCGACCAGCGCGCGGCCGACAAGCTCCTTCCCTTGTGCCGGGAAAAGGGCGTCGGCGTGATCGTGCGCTGCCCGTTCGACGAGGGCAGCCTGACCGGGATGCTGACGCCGGAGACCCGCTTCGCGCCCGAGGACTTCCGCTCGCATTATTTCGGCGGGGAGCGCCTGGCGGAGACCTGCCGCCGCGCCGACCAGCTCGCGCGCGTCGTCATAGGCCCCAAGGCGGAGACGCTCGCGGCGGCCGCGCTCAAGTACTGCCTGAGCTTCGACTCGGTCACGACCGTGATCCCGGGCATGCGCCGCGTCTCCCACGTCACCTTCAACGCCCGCGCCTGCGACGGCAACTACTTCGACGCGGCCGAGCTGGCCGCGATCGCCAAGCACCGCTGGATCCGCGACTACTACCTTTAGAAGGCGCATTTAGCCTTGAATTTGTAACACGTTCCCGGTACTCTCCTCATGTTGATGCCCTCACGATCGCTCGCGACGACCCTCGCGGCCCTCGTCTTTTTGGCTCCGCCCCTGCTGGCGGCCGATAAAGGCGCGGCCCGCCGTCTTCTGATCGAGGGCGACGCGCTGTACCGCCGCGGCGACTTCAAGGACGCGATGCGCTCCGTCAACGAGGCGCTGCTGGCCGACGCGCGCAACGGCGACGCCTACGAGCTGCGCGCGCGCCTGTGGCACGCGGCCGGCGACCTGACCCGGCAGAAGGCGGACGCGGCGAAGGCGCTCGAGCTCCTCGGCGTCGGCACCGGCTCGCTGGCGGTCGACGAGCTCGTCGCGCAGGGCGGGGCGCAGTTGCTCCTCGGCCGCGTCGACAAGGCGCTGGAGAGCTTCAACGCCGCGCTGAAGGCCGACCAGAAGACGCCGAAGGCGCTGTACGCCCGCTCCCGGGTGTGGCGAGAGAAGGGGGACTGGGCCAAGTGCCTGGCCGACCTGAACGACGCCCTCAAGCTCGAGCCCAAGACGGCGCTGTGGCTGTTCTCCCGGGGACGCACCTACTACGACAAGGGCGACGACGCGAAGGCGGTGGCGGAGCTGACCGCGGCGCTGCGCTCCAACAAGAATTTCACGATGGCGTTCGCGCTCGTCGGCTCGGCGATGGCGCGGCAGGGCGACCTCAAGCGCGCGGCGAAGGCCTACGACCGTGCGATCTCGATCGATCCGGAGTACTCGTACGCGTACCTCGGCCGGGCCGCGCTGAAGCTGCGCAAGGGCGACGAGGCCGGCGCGCTGAAGGATTTCGAGGAGGCCGTCCGCGCCGACGCGCAGGATTACGCGCCCTACTTCAACCGGGGCGAGCTGCATTGGCGCGGCGGGAGACGCGAGCAGGCGCTCTCGGACTACCGCAACGCGATGACCTCGGCGAAGCTCACGCCCGAGGCCGCGGTCGCGATCGGCGACCGCTACCAGTCGCTGCAGCTCTGGAAGGACGCCGTCGCCTCCTACGGGCGCGCCTACGACCTCGGGTCCGGCGTCCCGGCGCTGAGCCGCCGCGCGCGCGTCTTCGAGGCCGACAAGGACCTCAAGAAGGCGCTCGCCGACCTCGACGCGGCCGTCAAGCTCGAGCCGGAGAACGCGCAGGTGATCGCCGCGCGCGGAGGGCTGCTCGCCCGCATGGGCCAGGACGCCCACGCGCTGCAGGACCTCACCCGCGCCGTGCGGCTGGACCCCGTCGACCCCGAGATCCTGGTCGCGCGAGCGAGCTTCTACGCCCGCGTCGACAAGCCGTCGCTGGCCCTCGAGGACTTCACGAAGGCGATCAGCGCCGACGGGAAGCACGCCGAGGCCTACAACGGGCGCGGCGCGCTGTACGCCAACGCCCTCAAGGAGCCGGAGAAGGCGCTGCAGGACGTGATGAAAGCCGTCGCGCTCAAGCCGCGCGAGCCCGGCTACCATTACAACCTCGGCTCCCTGCGCCTGCGCAACCGCCTGTACCTGAAGGCGATCGACTCCTTCAACACCGCCCTCGCGCTGAAGGGACCCGCCGCGCGCGTCCTCGAGCGCCGCGCCGACGCCGAGTTCCAGATCGGCGACCATTCCGCCGCCATGCGCGACATCGAGGCCGCCCTCGAGAAGGACCCGCGCAACGCCTCGATCTACGACACCCTCGGCCACATCCGCCTGCGCCAGCGGGACTACGAGCAGGCCGTGCGCGACCTCAGCCAGGCGCTGCAGCTCGACAACAAGCTCGCGGGCGCCTACCAGCACCGGGGGCTCGCCTACGCCTCTCTGAACCAGCTGAAGGCGGCGACGGCCGATTTCAAGAAGGCACTCGAGCTCGAGCCTCGCTCGAAGGACACCTGGACCCACCTCTGCCAGGCGCGCCGCCTCGCGAAGGACCCGCGCGAGGCGCTGAAGTACTGCGAGCGCGCCATCGAGATCGACAGTCAGCACGGCCCCGCCTATCTGCAGCGCGCGCTCGCGAAGTTCGCGCTGAAGCAGTACCCCCGCGCGATCGAGGACATCGACACCGCCTGGGCGCTCGGCACGCGCCGCGCCGAGGGCCTGATCGCGAAGTCCATCTCCCACGCCGCCGCGCGCCAGTACAAGGAGGCGCACCGCGCGTATCTCCAGGCCGTCGGCATGGACGCCTACGTCCGCAGCCCCCACATCGGCTTCTCCGCCGGCCATCCCGAGGGGGACGACTTCCTCTCCGCGATCGTCGACCTCGACGCCCAGATGATCAAGGACCTCGGCGACCCGTACGTGTTCATCCTGCGCGCCGACTCGCTCCACAACTCCGAGCAGTTCGACAAGGCCGTGCTCGAGTACACGAAGGCGATGGAGATCGACGGCTCGATCGCCGACGCCTACGTGGGCCGCGGCGTCGCGCTGACCGCGCAGGACGCCCTCGAGGCCGCCCAGCAGGACCTGATCCGGGCGCTCGAGCTCGAGCCCAACGACGCGGGCGCGCGCGTGAAGCTGGCGATCGTGCTGACGATGCGCCGCAACTACCGGGCCGCCCTCGGCGAATTAGGAAAAGCTTTGCAAGTCGACCCAAAAAACGCCGAGGCCTACCTGCGCGCCGGCAACGTCCACTACTTCCTCAAGGATTACCCGAAGGCCCTCGAGAACTACTCGCTGGCGGTGAAGAACGACCCGCTCGACCCGAACGCCCTCAACGGCCTCGGCCTCGGCTACTTCGCGCTGAAGCGCCAGGACGAGGCGCTCGAGGCCTTCTCGCGCGCGATCGCCGCGAACTCCCTGATCGACCGCTTCTACCGCAACCGCGCCTCGGTGTGGACCGCCTCCCAGAAGTTCGGCAACGCCGCGGGCGACTTCAAGACCGCGAGCATGGTCAACACCGACCCCACCGTCATCGACGAGTACAAGCGGCTGATCGAGGAATCCGAATCCCGATCGGCCAAAGGAAAGTCGTCTTAGCGGGATTCGGATCCGGGCCCGGGGCGTTCTCGTTCGGCGGGACCGCCAAGCGGCCTACATGGACTTGTCATAAAAGCGACGCGCCGCCGACATTTGGTAATATCAGCGGAGTGCACGACATCTCCGAGCTGTTCGGCAAAGGGCGCCCGCTCTTCTCGTTCGAATTCTTCCTGCCCAAGGCGCCGGAGGACCTCGACAAGTTCATCGCGGACGTCAAGGAGCTCAAGGGCCTCGATCCGGACTACGTCTCCCTGACCTACGGCGCGGGCGGCTCCGGACGGGGCCGCACCGTCGAGGCCGCGGGCCGCATCCAGAACGAGACGGGCCTCACGACGGTCTGCCACCTGACCTGCATCGCGCACACGCGCGACGAGATCACCGCCGTGCTCGCCCGCCTGGAGGTCCTCGGCATCCGCCACCTCGTCGCGCTCCGCGGGGACGCGCCGAAGGACCAGCCCGTGGCGCCGCCCGGAGAGCGGGACTTCGGCTACGCCTCCGACCTCGTCGCCTTCGTCAAGAAGCGGGGGGGCTTCAAGATGGCCGTCGCCGGCTACCCCGAGACCCACCCGGAGGCGAAGTCGCCCGAGGACGACCTCGCCCGCTTCGCGCGGAAATGCGGCGAGGGCGCGGACTGGGCGCTGACCCAGCTCTTCTTCGACAACAAGGACTACTTCGCGTTCGTCGCGCGCGCGCGCGCGGCCGGGGTGACCGCGCCGATCGTGCCGGGCATC
The DNA here is from genome assembly GCA_016182905.1 of Elusimicrobiota bacterium. Taxonomy (NCBI): domain Bacteria; kingdom Pseudomonadati; phylum Elusimicrobiota; species Elusimicrobiota bacterium. Next base: position 37,543 of record JACPFR010000006.1, on the reverse strand, counting down.
ATGCCCGTCACCGCGTACGCCCAGCTCAAGCGGTTCCAGTCGATGTGCGGCGCCAAGATCCCCCACGAGCTCGAGGAGCGCATGGCCAAGGTCCAAGGCGACGCCGAGGCCGTCCTCCGCGAGGGCGTCGAGTGGGGCGCCCGGCAGTGCCGCGAGCTGCTCGACCGAGGCGCGCCCGGGATCCATTTCTACACCCTGAACCGCTCGCACTCGACCTCCGAGATCCTGGGGCGTCTCCGGCGCCGATGAGGGCCGCCGGCCTCACTGCGGCCGCGGTCCTGCTCGCCCTTCCCGCCGCCGCCCACGAATCCCCGGGGTACCCGTCCGAGGCCCCCGGGGCGAACATCGCCGAGATCCGGATCGAGCGCGTCAACGTGTTCGATCCGACGGTCCCCGGCGAGGACTGGTGGCCGTTCCGCCTCGCCAACAAGATCCACTACCCGACGCGAGAGTCCGTCATCCGGCGCGAGCTCCTGTTCGCGCCCGGCGAGGTCTGGGACCCGCTGCTGGTCATCCAGTCCGAACGCAACCTGCGCGCGAACGGGTCCTTCCGCCGCGTGGACATCATCCCGGTCAAGCGGCCCGGCGGGGAGGTCGACGCGGTCGTGCGCAGCCAGGACAGCTGGACCACGAACCCGCGCTTCGCGGCGGGCACGGAGGGCGGGGAGAGCTTCTTCGGCGTCGGCCTCGAGGAAGGCAACATCCTCGGCTACGGCAAGAGCCTCGCCTTCGACTACGGGCGCACCGGCAGAAAGACCACGAGCTCCTACAGCTACGGCGACCCGCGCTTCATGGGCACGCGCCTGGCGCTGAACGCCGGGTACTCCCGCGGCACCGCGGGCGACGCCGGCATCGCGTCGCTGACGAGCCCCTTCTACTCGCTCGACTCGCCGCGCGCCTCGGCGGTCTCCTGGCAGCGCTCGGTGTCGGAGAGATCCGTCTACCGGGACGCGGAGGAGTACACCGAGTTCCGCGTGCGCCGCCGCGTCGTCGAGGGCTCTCTCGGCCGGAGGCTCGAGGCGGACAAGATCTTCGTCCAGCGCGTCGAGGGCGGCTGGTACAGCGACCGGGCGCAGTACGAGAGCATGAGCGGCGCCGCGCCGGGGACCGTCCCCGGCACTTTGCCCGACAACCGGGAGCTGTCGGGCCCGACGATCGGCTACTCGTGGGTCCAGCCCGACTACATCAAGGAGAACTACATCGACCGGATGGAGCGCGTCGAGGACTTCAACCTCGGCAACGAGCTCTCCGCCCGCGCCGGCTGGATGTCGGCCAAGACGGGCTCCGACCGCGACCGCGTCATCTTCAGCGCCTCGAACCAGCAGGGCGTGAGCTTCGCCCCCGGCCGCTTCGCGATCGGACGGGTGGCCCTGACCGGGCGGACCGTTGCCGGGCGCTGGGAGAACTCTCTGGCGAACGCGGACCTCAACTTCTTCTGGAAGACGAACTGGCGCGGGGACCACACCTTGGTCGGGCATCTCGAGGGCGCCTTCGGGAAGTACCTCGACCGGGACAACGCGATCGCGCTCGGCGGCAGCACGGGCCTGCGCGGCTACAAGAACAACAGCTTCGTCGGCGGCCAGGCCGTGCTCGTGAACTTCGAGGACCGCTTCTTCTTCCCCGGCGAGTTCTTCCATCTCGTGCGCCTGGGCGCGGCCGTCTTCGTGGACAGCGGCGTCGTCGGCCGCGAGGGCGACGACCTCACGCTGCGGAACATCAAGTCCGACATCGGCATGGGCCTGCGCGCGGCCTCGACGCGCTCGCGCAGCGGCGGCGTGGGCCGCGTCGACGTCGCCTACGCGCTCAACCGCGGCCCCGGCGGCGGCTCCCGCTGGGTCATCTCGATCAAGGGCGGCCAGGCCTTCAACCTGTTCAACAGCGCCGCCCGCGGCGTCGAGCCCAGCCCTCCCTCGCGCCTCAACTGACCTCTCCCGTCCGCCCGATTTTGCTACGATAGCCCCCCATATGAGGAATAAGCTGCTCCTCGCGGCCGCCTGCCTCGCCTCCACGGCCTGCGGCTCCATCGACCGGTACGCCGTGCGCACGACCGCCTCCATGCTCGAGCGAGGGCGCAAGGCCGCCCTGGAGGAGCCCGATTACCAGCTGGGCCGCGACGCCGTCGCCTCCCAGCTCAAGCTGATCGAGGCGATGCTCGTCTCCGACCCCGGCAACGTCACCCTGCGCCGCCTCGTCGCCGAGGGCTTCGGCGGCTACGCCTTCCTGTTCGTCGAGGACGCCGAGCCGGAGCGCGCGAAGGGGCTGTACCTGCGCGCGCGCGACCACGCGCTGGCCGCGCTCGGGCAGAAGGCGGTCTTCCGGGGCCTGAAGGACAAGAGCATCGAGGACCTCGAGAAGGCGCTGAAGTGGGCGAAGAAGGAGGACGTGCCCGACCTGTTCTGGGCCGGCTTCGGCTGGGGGGGGTTCGTCAACCTCTCCAAGGACGACTCCGCCGCCCTCGCCGACCTGCCCAAGGTCACCTTGCTGATGAAGCGCGTCTACGAGCTCGATCCGGCCTTCCATTTCGGCGGGGCCGACCTGTTCTTCGGCGTCTATTACGCCTCGCGGCCGCCGATGCTCGGCGGCGACACGGCCAAGGCCAGGACCCATTTCGAGTGGGCGCACAAGATCACGCGCGGGAACTACCTGATGACGCACGTCCTCAACGCGCGCTGGTACGCGGTGGCGACGCAGGACCGGGAGCTGTTCAAGCAGCTCCTCGCGAAGGTCCTCGAGTCTCCCGCGGGCGTGCTGCCCGACGCTCGCCTCACGGACGAGGCCGCGAAGAAGAAGGCCGCTCAGCTCATGGAGAAGATCGATGATTTCTTTTAGATCCCTGGCTCTGACTTTCATCTTGGCGGCGCCCGCGGCGGCGCAGACCACGGTGATCAAGTTCGCGACGCTCGCCCCGGACGGCTCCACCTGGATGAAGGTGCTGACCGAGCTGTCGAAGGACCTCGAGAAGGAGACCGCGGGCAAGCTCAAGTTCAAGTTCTACGCCGGCGGCGTCTCCGGAGACGAGAAGGACGTGGTCAAGAAGATCCGCATCGGGCAGCTGCACGCCGCGGGCTTCACCGGCGTGGGCCTGGGCGACATCGCCCCCGAGACGCGGCTGCTCGACGCCCCGTGGCTGTTCCGCTCCCGCTCCGAGCTCGAGGCGGTGCGCGCGAAGCACGCCAAGGAGCTCAACGCCGCCGTCGAGAAGGGGGGCTTCGTCCTGCTCGGCTGGACCGACCTCGGCTCGGTGTTCGTGTTCACCAAGAACCCGATCGGCTCGCCCGACGACATGAAGAAGGAGAAGATGTGGGTCTGGGAGGGCGACCCCATCGCGCAGGCGGCCTACAAGGCCCTCGGGGTCAACCCGGTGCCGCTGTCCATCGTGGACGTCATGCAGTCCCTGCAGACCGGCATGATCAACGGCGTGTACGGCCCGCCGCTGGGCGTCGTCGCGCTGCAGTGGCACTCGAAGGTCAAGCACATCTACCCGGTGCCGATCGCGGAGTCCACGGGCGCGGTGCTCGTCTCCAAGAGGTTCTACGACGCGCTGCCCGCCGACCAGAAGAAGACTCTGTCCGACCTGTCGGCCAAGCACCTCAAGCGTCTCAACGACCTCACCAACGCCGAGAACGACAAGGCCCTCGAGGCGCTGAAGAAGCAGGGCCTCGACCTCGCCCCGGACCCCGGCCCCGCGACGCGCCGCCGGTACGAGGAGCTGGGCGCGGCCGCGCGCAGGGAGCTCGCCGGGAAGCTGTTCTCCGCCGAGCTGCTCGGGAAGTTCGAGAAGGAGCTCGCCGCCCTCCGTGCGCGATCAGCTAAGAAAAGCTGAGGCGAGTCTCGTCGCCGTGGAGGGCGCCGTATTAGTGGCGCTCCTCGCGGTCATGGTGACGCTCGCCTTCGCCCAGGTGGTCCTGCGCCATTTCGGCCTCGGCCTATTGTGGGGGGAGACGGTCCTCAAGCATCTGGTCCTCTGGACGGGCTTCCTCGGCGCCGCGCTCGCCGCCGCCTCCGAGAAGCACTTCGCCTGGGAGGCCGCGCACGTCGGCGCGCCGGAGAGCTGGAGGCCCTGGCTGCGCCTGACGGCGAACCTCGCGGGCGCGGCGATCACCGCGCTCCTGCTCCGGGCCTCGTGGACCTATTTCATCGACGACCGGGCCAACCCCTCCGAGCTCCTGAACGTCGGCGGGCTGGCGGTCCAGTCCTGGGTCGCGGCGGCGGGCATCCCCGCGGGCTTCGCGCTGGTGCTGATCCACATACTGTTCAAGAGCGCCGACGCCGCCGCCGAGGCGGCCGGGAAATGACGGCGCTCGCGCTGGCCGGCTTCGCCGCCCTCGCGCTGGCCGGCGTCCCCGTGTTCGCGCTGATGGGCGCGCTGGCGCTGTGGCTGTTCGACGGCGCCGGGATCCAGTCGTCGGCGGTCATCATCGAGCTCTCGCGCCTGGCCTCGCTGCCGTCCTTGATCGCCGTGCCGCTGTTCACCTTCGCGGGCTACCTGCTCGCCGAGTCCAAGGCGCCGCAGCGCCTCGTGGCGCTGGCCGAGTCGATGTTCGGCTGGCTGCCCGGCGGCGTCGCGGTCGCCGGGCTGTGCGCCTGCGCGCTGTTCACCGCGTTCACCGGAGCCTCGGGGGTGACGATCATCGCCCTCGGCGGCCTCATCTTCCCGCTGCTGCGCCGGCAGGGCTACCCCGAGAGCTTCTCGCTGGGCCTGATCACGACGACGGGGAGCCTCGGCCTCATGTTCCCGCCGAGCCTGCCGATCATCCTCTACGCCCTCGTCGGCAAGATCTCGATCGACAAGCTGTTCGCCGCGGCCGCGGTCCCGGGGCTCCTGCTGCTCGCGGCGCTGTCGCTCTACGCCTTCGTCGTGGCGAAGCGGGAGAACGTCAAGCCCATCCCGTTCTCCTGGCGGGCGCTGCGCGAGGCGGCGCACGCCGCCGCCTGGGAAATACCGCTTCCGCTCATCGTGATCGGCGGCATCTACGGCGGATTCTTCACCGCGTCCGAGGCCGCCGCGGTCATGGCCTTCTACGTGATGATCGCCGAGGTCCTGATCTACAAGGACGTGCCGTGGCGGAAGCTCCCGGGGATCGCCCGCGAGAGCATGATCCTCGTCGGCGCGATCCTGATCGTCCTCGGCTGCGCGCTGGGCCTGACGAGCTACATGATCGACGCGGACATCCCGGGGCGAATCTTCGCGTTCCTGCACGAGCACGTGAAGAGCCCGTGGGGCTTCCTCGCTCTGCTCAACGTCTTCCTGCTCATCGTGAACATGGTGGAGATCTTCTCGGCCATCGTCATCGTCGTGCCGATCATCGCCCCCGTCGCGACGCAGTACGGCATCGATCCCGTGCACCTCGGCGCGCTCTTCCTCCTCAACCTCGAGATCGGCTACATGACGCCGCCGCTCGGCCTGAACCTCTTCCTGTCGTCGCGCCGCTTCGATCGCCCGCTCCCGGCGCTGTACCGCGCCGTCCTTCCCTTCTGGATCCTGCTTGTCGGGGCCCTGATGGTCGTCACCTATTGGCCGGCCCTGAGCCTGTGGCTGCCCCGCCTTCTCAAACTCCAATGAACCCTAAACCGACACGAGAGCTGCTCCCCGAACAAAGGATCGCCCTGCTCAAGAAGATCCGCGAGTCGCACGCCTACCTCAAGGCGTACGCCGACATGGACTTCATGGGCCGCAAGGACCTCCGCGCCGTCCGCCTCCAGCTCGAGCTGCTCAAGCCCGAGCTGATCCTGCGCGAGCACAAGATCCGCTCGACCATCGTCGTGTTCGGCTCCGCCCGCATCCTGTCCGGAGAGGAGGCCCGCCGCGAGCTGAACGTCGCGCAGGAGAACCTCTCCGAGCGCCCCCGCGACGTCGAGCTCAAGCGGCTCGTCGTCCTCGCGGAGAAGAAGGTCGAGCTGTCCCACTGGTACGAGGAGGCCCGGCGCTTCTCGGCCCTGCTCTCCAAGGCCCAGCAGACGGGGCAGGACCTCGAGCACGTGATCGTGACCGGGGGAGGCCCCGGCATCATGGAGGCCGCCAACCGCGGCGCGTGGGAGTGCGGCGCGAAATCCATCGGCCTGAACATCACCCTGCCTCACGAGCAGGACCCGAACCCCTACATCACGCCGGAGCTGTGCTTCCAGTTCCACTACTTCTCGCTGCGCAAGATGCACTTCCTGATGCGCGCCAAGGCGCTGGTCGCGTTCCCGGGAGGCTTCGGCACGCTCGACGAGCTCTTCGAGACGCTGACCCTCGTGCAGACGGGAAAGAAGCGCGCCCTGCCGATCGTCCTCGTCGGCAAGACCTTCTGGAAGCGGCTCGTGGACTTCGACTACCTCGCCGAGCAGGGCATGACGAACTGGGCGGACAACAAGCTCTTCAAGATGGTGGACACGGCCGAGGAAGGCTGGGACCACATCCGCAAGTTCTGGAAGTCCCACAAGGAGACGCTCGCTGCCTCATGATCGGAGCGGCCGTCCTCGGCGTCCTGCTCGCCGCGCCCGTAAGCGCGCTGTCGCCTTTCGTCGAGCAGCTGCGCAAGGCCGAGGCGCGCAGCGCGTCGGACCCGGAACGGGTGGAGTACGCGACGCGCGCCCTGCGCGCCTGGCTGCCGGAGGACGGGCGCCCGCTCCTGGCCCACGCCCACTTCGCGCGCGCGGAGGGGGAGGCCGCGCTGTTCGACGACGCCGCGGCCGAGGAGGACCTCACGAAGGCCCTCGAGCTCGACCCCCGCAACGAGCGCGCGATCCTGATGCGCTCCCGCGCGCGCGCGGCCCTCGGGCGCGGCGTCGAGGCCGAGCGCGACGCCCTCGAGTTCCTCTCGACGCGGCACGACGACCCCGACGGCTGGCTGGCGCTCGGCGAGGCCCGCCTCGTCTCGGGCCCGCCGAAGTCGGACCGCGAGGCCCGCGCGGCCTTCGCGAAGGCCGCGCGGTTCCTCGGCTCCGAGGACCCGCGGCCGAGCCTCGGCGACGGACGCGCGTTCCTGTCGGCGCGGCGGCATCGGGAGGCGCTCGCCGCCCTGTCCGCCGCCGCCGAGCGTCCGCAGAAGCGCCGGGCCGAGATCCTGACCTGGCGCTCGCGCGCCTACTCCGCGCTCGGAGACTGGGAGAACGCGCACCGCGACCTGACCCGGGCGATCCCCGACCTCGAGCGCGCCCTCGACGACCGCCGCCGGGCGGGCGCGGTCCCGCGCGGCGTGAACGCCGCGCGGCTGACGCTCGCCGACGCCTATTTCCGCCGCGGCCTCGCCAACGAGGCGCTCAAGGCCAAGGACCCGGCCCTCGCCGATCACCGCACGGCCTGCGACCTCGGCCTTCGCCCGGCCTGCGCGCGCGCCGCCGCGCTGGAGAAGCCCGAGCCGAGATCCGCGCCCAAGCCCAAGGCGAAGAAGGCCCCGCGCAAAAAGAACCCCAAGGGCGACGCCGGCGAGCGGATCTATGCGAACTGAGATGGGGAACTGGAACGACGACGGATCGAACCACAAAGACACGAAGACACGAAGAACGGCAACGGATAGAGAAGTCGCCGGCCATGGCCGTATGCCGTCGACTCTAAAGCCGTTCGTTCTTTGTGCCTTCGTGTCTTTGTGGTTCATCCTCTCCGTTCAACCCGCGCGGGCGGGGGGGGCGCGGACGTCGCCGGCGGCGACGGCCCAGCTCGACGCGGGCCTGACCGCGCTGTACAGCCTCGACTACGCCGAGGCCCGCCGCGCCTCGCGCAAGCTCATCGAGCTCGAGCCGGACAACCCCTTCGGCTACCTGTTCGAGGCCGGCGCCATCTGGTGGCAGGCCTCCCAGGAGTACGGGCTGTTCAAGGATACGCCGACTTTGCAGGGCCTCTTCGAGCAGGACATCGAGGCCGGCGTGCGCAAGGCCGAGGACTACATCAAGTCCAAGGACAAGCAGACGCGGCTGGACGGCTATTACGTCTCCGGCATGACGCTCGGCGTGCGCGGCCAGTGGAACCTCATGAAAGGGAAGTGGCTCGACGCCTACTTCGACGGCAAGAAGGCGATGAAGCACCTCAAGAGGTGCGTGAAGCTCGACGACGAGTACGAGGACGTTTATCTGGGCCTGGGCGTGTTCGATTACCAGGCCGCCCACCTCCAGGGGATCGCCAAGCTCGGCGCGCTGTTCGGCCTGCGCGGCGACGAGAAGCGGGGCCTGGAGCGCATCCAGCGCGCGGCGGACAAGGCCGGCTTCGCGCGGCGCCAGGCGGCGCAGATGCTGACCTCGATCTACCTCGTCGACCTGCACGACGACGCGCGCGCGCTGCCCCTGATCCAGGGCCTGCGCAAGGACTTTCCCGGCAGTCCCTACTTCATATTCCTCGAGGCGGTGGTCCGCCACCGCCTCGGCGACTGGGACGGCTCGCTGGCGGTCGGCCGGGAGCTGCACGCGATCGTCGCCGCGGACCCGAGGGCCTTCCGCCGCAAGTGGCTGACCTTGGCGTGCGGCCTGTCCGGCTCCGACTGCCTCGCCAAGCCGGAGATGGAGCGGACCTTGGCCTGGCTCGACCACGCGATCGAGACGACGGCGAAGGAGAAGCCGGGCACGTTCCGGTCGCTGCTCCATCTGCTGCGAGGCATGACGCTCGACGTCCTCGGACGCCGCGACGAGGCCGTGAAGGACTACCAGCGCGCCGAGTTCCTGCCGCCGCTCGGGGATTCACGAGAGATCGCGCGCTCCTGCCTGGCATCGCCGTGCGACCGGGAGAGCGTCCTCAAGCGCCTTCGCGCGATGTCGAGGGAAGATTAGTCGGCCGCCCGAGACCGATGATCGCGCGCGGGGGCACGCCGCGTTCCCCCTTGTGCGCGGGCCGACGAGTAGATTAGACTACGGCGATGGCGAACATAATCATCGCGGACGATGACGAAGCCTACTGCACGGTCGTGGGCGACTTCCTCAAGGACCGGGGGCATCAAGTGTCGGTCGTGTACAACGCCGCCCATCTGAAAGCGCTTTTGCATACCGTCAAGCCCGATCTCATGATCATCGACATGCACATGCCGGGAGGCGGCGGCCCCGCCGCGATGGGCAACTTCCGTGAGACCGGCCTCCACGCGAAGCCTGTGATCATCTGCTCAGGGATGCCGGTCGAGCATCAGGAGAAGTGGGCCCGGGTTCAGGGACTGACGAATTTCATCTGCCGGCAGAAGCCGCCGCACCTCCCCGACCTCGGCAGCAGCATCGACGCGCTCTGCAAGTCGGACGCGCCTCCGGCCGCTCCCGCCGAAGACGCCTGAGCGCGCGCATGGCGAAGATCCTGCTCATCGACCTCGACTGATGCCAAGGACCAAATGGCTGTTGATGGTGGATGACGACCCGGCGATCCTCGCCATTCTCGAGGGAGCGCTCGCCCACCCGGGGCTGACCATAACGACCGCCTCCGACGCCCTGCAGTCCTTCCTCCAGGCGCGCGACATCAAGCCGTTTCTGATCATCTCCGACATCCAGATGCCGGGCTACGGCGACGGGACGAAAACGCTCAAAATGCTGCGCGAGGATCCGCGGATCCCCCGGGTGCCGATCATCTTCATGACGGGCATGGACCTCAAAAAGGCGCGCGAGCTTCTGCCGGCCGGAGATCCGACCATCGGGCTGATCGCCAAGCCGATCGACCTGGCCAGGCTGCGAGAATACGTCTGGAAGCTCGCGGGCATCACCGCTCCGGAGGCCCTGCCCCCGGGGACGGCTCCCTGAAAGGCGCCCTCCGCACCAAGAACGGCCGCATATTGAATTTGTAACGCATAGGCGCTATCCTACCGCCTATGGTGAACGTCAGCCTTTGGACCGGACTCCTCTCGTCCGCAGGCGTGCTGGCATGGATCGTCACGCGCCCCGGCGCCGCCCGGAACATCTACGATCCGCACGGCCTGCTCATCGTCTTCGGCGGCCTCGCGTCGGCGATGCTCATCAATACTTCTCTCCCGCAGATCCTAGGGGCCCTGCGCGCCGTCGCCTGGGTGCTGTTCCCCGGGGGCCTGCCCTCGCCGACCGAGGCCGCGGCCGAGCTGGCGCGCCTCTCGCGGCGGGCGCGCGCCGAGGGCGGCATCCTCGCGCTTCGCGGAGAGGGTGGAGGCTTCGCGGGCGGCTTCCTCAAGTACGCCCTTGAGACCGCCGCGGCCTGCGGGGAGACCAACGGCTCGCGGGAGATCCTCGACATCGCCATCCGGCGCCGGCGCATACAACGGCAGGAAGACGCCAACGTCCTGAGGACCATGGCGACTCTCGCTCCGATGTTCGGCCTGCTGGGCACTCTCGTCGGCATGCTGCAGGTCCTCAATTCGATGTCCGAGCCGACGCGCCTGGGCCCGGCCATGGCCCTGGCGCTGTCCTCGGCGTTCATCGGCATCGGCATGGCCAACTTCATCTGCGTCCCGCTGGCCGGCCACATCCGCTCCCAAGCGATGCGCGAGACGATGATCCTTGAAATGATCGTCGAGGGCGTCCTCGATATCTCGATCAGCCGCCCGACCTTCCAGGTGGAGCTGCGGCTGGCGGCCTACCAGGACCTGGAGATCGGCGCGGAGGCGGACGCGGAGGCGGCGACCTGAGGCACCCGAGCGGCGGCTCCTGGGACGAGCGCGAAGAGGATCTCGAGAACCAGCTCAACCGCGGCGCGCTGTGGGCCATCACCTACGGCGACCTCATGAGCTATCTCATGATCTTCTTCCTGCTGCTCTACGTCGCCACCGCGACGCGCAGCGTGGGCGTCCAGATGAGCGTGAAAGCCGCCGAACAGCGCTTTTCCAACGACGCCCAGAGCATCCAGCAGATGTTCACCCGCTACGGCACCCAGAAGATCGCCCGTCTGGAAATCGGCGAGAACAAGATCCGCATCGTCTTCATGGCTCCCGTGCTCTTCGACTCCGGCGACGCCTATCTCAAGAAGGATTCCCTGCCGATTCTCCAGGAGATCGTCTCGACCCTCAATGACCTGCCCAATGCGATCCAGATCGAGGGCCACACCGACGACCGTCCCCTCGGCAAGGGCGCGAAGTTCGACACGAACTGGGAGCTGTCGGCCGCGCGTGCCTTCGCCGTCCTGCGCTTCCTCGAGATCAACGGCATAGCGCAGCAGCGCCTGTCGGCGATCGGCTACGGAGAGTTCCGTCCCGTGGAGACGAACGCGACGCCCGAGGGCCGCACGGCCAACCGCCGCATCGAGATCAACATCCTCCGCCGCGAGAACTAGGCCGGACCGGCGGGCTTGGCCGCCGGGCCGGCGCGCGGCACGAGGAACGCGAAGCGGCTTCCGTCGCCGGGCTTCGATTCCACCCAGATGCGGCCGCCGTGCAGCTCCACGATCTTGCGGCAGATGGCCAGGCCCAGGCCGTAACCGGCGCGGGAAGCCGCGTCTCGGTCGAGCTGGCTGAATTTCTCGAACACCGCGTCGAGCTTGTCGGCGGGGATGCCCGGGCCGCTGTCCTGGACCGAGAATTCGACGTCCGGGCCGACCACGCGGGCCGCGAGCGCGAGGCGCCCGCCTTCCGGGGTGAACTTCAACGCGTTGCCGGCCAGGTTCATGAGCACGCGCTCGAGGAGCGGCGCGTCGCAGGTCAGCTCGGCGTCCGGCGCGGACGCGGCCGTCAGCACGATGCTCTTGCCGTCGGCGGGGATCTGATAGAGCTTGCGGACGGCATCGAGGATCGACTCCGCCTTCGTCTTCGCCAGGTTGATCCTCATCGTGCCGGACTCGATCTTGGCGGTGTCGAGGATGTCCGTGATCAGGCCGGCCAGCCGCTTCGAGGCCTGCGCGCCGAACTCCGCGTAGCGCTTCTCGCGTTCGCCCCCGTTGGGCAGGTTCTTCATGAGGGTGACGATGCCGTCGATCACCGTGAGCGGCCCCCGCAGGTCGTGCACGAGGGAATGGAAGAATTCCTCCTTCATGCTCTCCAGCTCATGCTCGACCGTCACGTCGCGCAGGAGCACGAGGATGCCTATCTGGACCTTTTCGCGGGATACGGTCAGAGCCTGGCAGGAATAGTACCGATTCCTCTCGCCCTCCTTCGCCTGTATTTCGACGTGGAAGAACTCGCCCATCTTGTTGCCCGCGCGAGCCGCGTCGATCAGCTTCATCAGCTTGGGCGATTTGCCCACGATCGTGGAGACTTCGAGCTTGCCCGTCGCGTCGACGCCCATGATCCTGGCGGCGAGGGCGTTGATGTACAGCACCTGCCCGTCGTGGGCCGCCAGGAGGACGCCATCGGGGATATTCTTGACCAAAGCGTCGATCTTGGCCTTCTCCTCCAGGAGCTTCTCGACCTGCAAGCCCTGGTAGCGGCTGACCTTCTCCGTCATCGCGTTGAAGGTCGAGCGAAGACGCTCGAACTCGCCCAAGCCGAGGGGGGGGACGGGACGGGAGAAATCATTGGCGGACACCCGCTCGGCCGCCGCGAGAAGAAGCTCCACAGGCCGAACCAGGCGTTTGCTCAGCATGTAGGCGCCCGCGGCCACCAGCACGAGCACCGCGAGGAAGAAGGCCGCCGCTCGCGCCGCGACCTCGGATTCCTCCGCGTAGGCCTCCCGCCGCAGCTGCAGGCTGACCGCGTGCCATCCCAAGGCGGGAACCGGCGCCGCGGCGGCGACCCATGCGCCGCCGTCGCCCGCGACGTCATCGAGCCACCCACCCCCGCTCCCGCCGGGCCAGCGCCAATCCGCCGCCGGAGGAGGCGCGCCGACGCCCGGGATCGGGCGGCCCTCGGCGTCGACGAACAGCAGGCGGCCGGCGTTCGTGGTGATGCGCTGCATGCGCTTGGCCAGGGCGGTCAGCGAATAGATCAGGTACAGGCTGCGTCCGTCGGCCAGCGGATGGACGGCGGGAACGAAGGCCCGGCCGCCGGCGGAGATCGGCGCGCCCAGCGACACCAGGCCCGTCTTCTTCGACTCGCGCAAGGCGGGATCGCCCGAGCGATCCTCGGGGCTGGTCGAGAACAGATCCGGGTCCGCCACGCGCACGACTTCGCGCCCCGCGGCATCGACGAGCGACATCAGCGCGATGGAGGAGTCCGCGAGCGCGGCGCGCCTCACGGCGCCCTCTTCGAGCCGCGTAAGGCCGCGAGCACGGTCGAGCTCCTCGACGACGCCGAGCGCCCGGTTGAGCTGCTCGAGCGTGCGCTCCGCCTGTTCTCCCGTCAGCGCCGCCAGACGCCCGTGCATGACGCGGGCGTTGTCTCGCACCGCCCTGCGCCCGGACATCATCCATCCGCCGAGCCCGGCGAGCGGCAAAGTCGCGAAGAGCATCAGGATGAGGAAGAGGCGCGGGAAGAGCTTCACGGCCTGTCTGAGGGGCGCGCCGGCGCGGGCGCGAAGGCCAAGATCAAGCAGGCGCCGTGCCCGCTCGCGGCGTTCGACGCCTCCGCGTCGCCGCCCCAGCGGCGCAGCGCGCGACGCACCGCCGCCAGTCCCAGTCCCGCGCGGCCCTGACGGGGAGAGACGAACGGCTCGAACCTGCGCTCGAGCCAAGCGAGCGGGTAGCCCGGACCGTCGTCGCGGAATTCGAGCCGTACCGCCCCGGACTCGGACGCGGCCAGCTTGACGCGCAACGTCGCGCCGCGAGGAAGCGCCTCGAGCGCGTTGCGCAGCACATGGTGCAGAGCCAGGCGCAGCTGCTCCGGGTCGTGAGGGGAGTCGGGCATCTGGCGGGAACCCTCGCGCGCCAGAGTGATTCCGCGGCCGCGGAACGCGGCGTCCCAGGCCGCTAGAGCCGAATCGAGGACCGGCGAGATCGGGGCCGTTTCGGTCGACGCCGGCGAGTCGGAAAGCGCCAGTTCGATCGTCGCCAGGGAATCCGCCGCCTGGCTGAGACTCGAGCCGGTCAGACGCAGGAGGGCGCGCTGCCCCGTCGACATCGGCCCGGACGAAAGACGGCGCAGGTGACCGTAGGCGGCCTGAAGGGGCGGCTTCACGAGGCGAAGCAGTCTCGCCCAGCCCGGTTCGAGGGCGAACTCCATGGCCGGATATACGACGCCGGAAGGCTCTTCGAGGCCGCCCTCCGATTCGATGCCGGCCGGCGGCAGGGAGGGAGAGAGCGCTTCGTGAAGCTTCCGCTCCAGCTCATGAGCGTTCAGCTCGAGCGCGCGCTCGCGCCCCAGCGCCGTCGCCCGCAGCTCGGACAGTTCCCGGCGCAGCGAAGCGATGACGGCCGAAGCCGCATCCAAATCGGCGCGCAAGGACGGGACGGCCTCGAGCGCCTGCCTGCGCTCCAGATCATCGCGCTGGATGCGGCTGAGCGCTTGGTCCAGGCGTTTACGCAGCGCATCGACCTCGGAGACGGCCTTCGCGTCGCGGACTCCGGATTCGGCGGCGGCCCGGTCGAGCTTCGCGTGCGCGGCAAGAAGGTCGCGCCTCAAGGCCTGCTCCATCGAGCGGCGGGACGCCTCGGCGTCCGACCCGAAGGCCTCGGCCTTGCGCCGCAGGGTCTCCAGGCGCACGTGCTCGGCGCTCAATAGCGCCACGCGCTCCTTGAGCCCGACGACCTGCCGGGCCAGCTCCGCCGCGCGGCGGCCCGAATCCGCTTCGCCCTCGGCGCGGGCCTCCTCGAGGTCGCGCGCCGTCGGCCGCTCGGCCAACTCCGAGCGCAACCGCCCGAGCTCCTCGAGCAGCGAGGCGCCCTGCGCGCGAGAGGCCTCCAGCTCCGCCGACAGGCGGCGCAGATCCTCGCGGGCGGAGGCCAAGGCCTCGCGCCTGACGCCTTCCGACGCGGGAACGAGAGGCGCGGCGGGCGCCTCGCCGGCGCCCGTGAGGCGGCGCAGGTCGTCGAGCGCGCCGGCCGCCTCATCCAGCCTGCGCCGGGCCTCCACGAGCGGGTCGCGGCGAGGCGGCATCAAAGCGTATCCTCCGCCCCGGCGCCCTGCTCGAGCCTGACCTGCCCTTTGGCGGCCAGGTCGAGAACGATGTCGAGCAGCTTTGCGCGGGCGGCCACGACCTTGTCTTTCGGCTGGGGAACCGAGGCTTCCTCGCGGACCAAGCCGCGAGGCCCCTCCGGGAGCTCCGACAGGACGCGGCTGATGAGGCCCTGAGGGGCGCCGCGCAGAGCCGTTCCCCACAACGCGTACGGCACGGCGCCCATGACGCGCCGCAGGTCGGTGGGAGACAGCGCCGCGAAATCCTCGAACGTGAACAGCAGGCTTTCGACCGACTCGACTCCGGGCCGATCCTTGTCGGCCAGGCGCTCGAGAAGCTGCGCGCGCTCGTCGCCGGGGAAGCGGCTCAAGATCGACGCGAGGCGCTGAGAACCGCGAATGCCGTTGGCGACCGATATCCTCAGCCGGTCCTCGATCTCGGACAATCGGTCCGGGTCCACGGCGTTCAGCTTCAGAATGGCCGACGACGCCTCGGCCTGGACGCCGGCCGGCAGCTTCGAGAACAGCCGCGAGGCCGTCTCCGGGGACAGCTTGGCGAGATAAGCGAAAATCTGAGCGAGATCGGCGGGCGCCTCATCGGCCAGTATGCGCGCCGCGTCCGCCGCGTCGGCCGTCTCCAGAAAGTCGAACCGCCGTCCCAGCGCCGTCATGGGAGCCGCCGCGAACCCGCCTCCGGCGCCGGCTTCGATGAGCCCCGCGGGCGAGCCGGGCATGAGCTCGGGCAGGGGTTCACCCATGCCCGGCTCCGCTTCCGCTCGGCCGCGCCCAGAGGTCAGCTCCTTGGCGAAAACGCGCGCGCCCCGCACGAACGCCGCGGCGAGGATGAGGATGAGGAGCAGCGCGCCGAGCAGGCCGGACGCCGCGAAGGCGAGCGCTCGCCAGTCCCCCGGCGTGGAGAAAGCGGATTTCCAGGCGGGCCGCATGGGCGCCCGCACGATGCTCAGCCTGTCTCCGCGCGCGTCATCGATGCGCAGCAGCTGCGGCAGGATCTGCGCCGCGTCGCGCGCCTCGGTCTCCGTCAAGGCCGAGTCCAGGACGGCGGTGGCCTCGATCTTCTTGATCTCGAAGCCGGCGTCCCTCAGGCTGTGCTCGAAGTCCTTTTGGAAGGGCGCAATCGGCTGGGCCGCGCCGGGATCCTTCCCGGCGGCCGCGGCGCGCTCCCTGTAATAGCCGGGCAGGTCGAGCAGGCGCAGGGCTTCCTTGACCCCGCCCGAGCCGTCCTTGGAGATGGGAGTGAACATCTCGACCTCGGAGCGGATCTGCAGCCGCTCGCCCCGGACTTCGACGAGGACCTTCGCGCGGCCGGGACCGAGAATGCCGTCAAGCACGGCCATGGCGCGGCCCGAGAGCCTCTCGGAAACGAGGACCTCGTCCGAGGACGTCTCGGCCGCCTCGACCGAGACGCAGAGCAAGGCGGACACGGCAAAAAATGCAAGCGCGCGCATGCTTATATAGGATAACTCATGCGCGCGGCCTCGCGGTTAAGGATTTGTTATCGAGCGGGAGCCTGAAAAAGAAGCGGCTGCCGCGCTCCGGGGCGGACTCCGCTCCGACGACGCCTCCGTTGAGCTCCACGAGCGATTTCACGATGGACAAGCCGAGGCCGGTGCCGATCGCGGACAGGCTGTTCTTCGCCCGGGTGAACGGCTTGAAAAGGGTCGCGAGCGCCTCGGGAGTCATGCCCACCCCGTTATCCGCCACGAAGCATTCGACTCCCTCCGGGATCCGCATCAGGCCCACGGTCACGCGTCCGCCGCGAGGCGTGAACTTGACGGCGTTCGACACGAGATTCGTGACAGCCTGGGTGATCAGATCGGGATCGACGCGCAGCAAGGGGAGGCCCGGCTCGAGCTCGAGGATGAGCTTCTTGCCCTCTTCCTCGGCCCAGGGGCGCTGGAACAGCGCGGCGTCCTCGACGAGACGCGTCAGGTCGCACAGGCGCGGATGGAAATCCATGTTGCCGCGCTCGATCTTGGCCGTGTTCAGCAGACTGGTGACGAAATGAGCCAGGCGCGCCGCGTTCTGATGGATCCGCTCGAGCTGACGCCGCTCCTCCGCGGTGAGGCTCTTGGCCTCCGCCAGCAGCATGCGCACGTAGCTGTCGATGGAGAAAAGGGGAGAACGAAGCTCATGGGTCACCGAAGCGACGAAGGTCCGCTTCATGTCCTCGAGCTCGCCCAGGCGCACCGTCATCCTGTTGACGCCCTTGGCCAGCCGCGCGACCTCGTCGGAGCCTCCGTCCGCGATCCGGCGGCTCAGACGCCCCTCGCCGACGTCGGCGAGGGCGCGCTCGATGACGATTAGGCGGCGGGTCAAGGTCCAGGCGAGCGGGATGCTGAGCAGCACGCCCGCGAAAAGAACGATCAGCACCGCGCCGCCGAGGTCTCGAGCCAGGCTGGTTCGCGCCGCGGATATCCTCCGCTCGAGCTCCTTCGTCGAGAAGCTGAGGGAGACCACGACGGCGCCCTGACCCGACGCCGCCGGCGCCGTCACGAGCTCGACGCGCAGCTTATCGTCGCCCGCGACGGACTTGGCGCCTTCGGCGTCCTGCCAGCGCCCGGAGAAGTTGACGCGCGCCGATCGGATCTCCGGACGATCCCGGGTCAGGAACGAGACGTAGTCGAGCAGCATGAGCGGATCCTTGGCGAGCTGAGACTCGACGGCCATCGTCCTCACGCTTTGCGTCAGTATGTGTATCTTCTCCTCCTCGCCGCGGCGGAGGTGCGCGCCTTCGATCACGAAGAAGCTTCCGGCGGCCGCCACCGCCGTGACGGCGATGGCGATCAGCAGGACGGACGCGAGCTTGAACCGTATGCTCATCAGCGCGGCTTGCGGCGATCGAGGCGCTCGAGCGCCTTGCGCGCCTGCTCGTTCTCGGGATCGATCTGGATGATGCGCAGGAACATCGCGCTGGCCTGCAGGTACTCGCCGCGCGCGTAGTGCTCCACGCCCTTCTGATAGAGGACCTGCACGTCGCGCAGGTCCGCGCGCTTCGCCGCCGGCGCGGCGGGAGCGGCCGGCGACGGCCGGACCGGGACCACGGAGGCGGGCGCGGGCGCCGCCGTCGGGGCGGGCTCAGCGGCCGCCGGCTCGGGCTCCGCGGCCGCGGCCGGCGCCAGGCCGCCGGGCAGCTGCTTGCCGCTGGCGCGCTCGGCGGCCAGCTTCATGTAGGTCCGCAGGGACTCGATCTCCTTCTCCCGGGTCTCGAGCTTGAGCGCCGCTTCCCACATCCGGTTGGCTTCGAGATAGCGGCCCGCCATGTAGCGCAGCGAGCCCAGGCGCTCGAGCGCCGTGACGGATTCCGGCTCAAGCTCGATCACGTCCTTGAGCAGGGCCTCGACGCGGCCCTGGTCGCCGCGAGTGTGGGCGAACTCGACGCGATAAAGCAGCTCGTCGATGAAGCCGCGGGGATGATCGAGCGGCAGACGATCGGCCTTGAGCCCCACGGCCTTCTCCATCTCCTCGATGTAGTGGGCGATGAGAGCGTCCTCCGGCTTCATGCTGAAGGCATACGATGCGTGCAGCATCGCCACGCGATCCTCGCCGTTGAGTACGCCGCGCAGGGCCGCGATCAGGTGGGTGTCGAACTTGCCGCCGGGCTCGGGCAGTTCCGGGTAATACGAGGCGACCAGGCCGAGGCGGTTCGACAGCCGGATCAAAGCGGGGCTGAGAGGCTGCTTGAGGGCGAAGTCGCTGAGCTCCTTCTGCGCCGCGCGATATCTGCGCTGTTCGATGAGCGAACGCACTAGGGCCAGGCGAGGATCGCTCAAGTCCTGAGGCTTGAGCTCCTGCTTGTACTCGTAGCCGTAGTCGGGACCGTGCTCGCGCAGTCGCTTGGCCTGCTCGAGCAGCTCGCGGCTGATCTCCTCATCGCCGGTCGGCGCGCCGAAGTGAAAGGTCAGAGCGACGCGATGGGAGCCGGAATTGGCCTTGACCGCGCCCATCGGCAGGAGAAAGGCGTAGTCGGCCTGGATCTTATTGATGCGGTACGACACGCCCATCGTCATCTGGCGCCAATCGTCGCTGCCCACGCCGAGTGAGCCCCGGACGCCGAACTGGCCGTAGTCGAGACTCGGGAAATAGCGCTCGGCGGCGAAGACATAGTCGCGGCCGCTGGAGCCGGAGGCGGTCTTCTTCATGCGGACTTCTCCGATCAGACTCAACCACAAAGATTTATACGCCAATCCCAGGTTGATCGCGCGCTCGAGCTTGTCGCTGCCCGAGAACGCCACGTTGGGGGCGGCGAGGTGCTGAACCGCCAGGCCCGCCTGCCAGCGGGTCGGGAAGCGGTAGAGCAAGCCGAGATCGGCGTCGATGGTGCTCTTGCTCTTCGCGCCGCTGAGCACGGGGTCGGCGCCCTGGCCGCAGTTGATGCCGCTGCACGCATTGGATGCCTCGGGAGGCGCGGTGAACGCGCGCGTCAGATACTTGGCCGCGAAACCCGCCATCAATTGCGAGCCGGATTCGCGCTCGATCGGCTTGAAGCCGTAGGCCGCCGTGAGCGCCTGCTCGGAGTAGGCGCCGGCCAGCGAGAGACGGTCGAAGCCGAAGGCCAAGGTCCGGCTTTTCTTGCCGCGCGAGAGCGGGTGGGCGTACACGAACTGAGAGGAGCCGATCTCGGAACCGTCGCTCAGGCCCATGTACAGGCGCGAATAGGCGGCGGAGAACTGCTTGCGGTCGAGTTGGGCCAGGCCCGCGGGATTGTAGTGGAGCGCGTAGGCGTCGTCGGCCAGCGGAGCGAAAGCGTCCCCCAGGCCCGGCGCGCGGGCGCCGGCGCCGGTCTCCTCGAACGCGGCTCCGGCCGGCCTTGCAAGCATGCACGCGAGCAGGGCGCCGGCCAGCGTTCGCCTGAGAGTCACCGGACCACCACCAGGACGCCGGATTTGGCGGTCTGATCGATCGAGATGACGTAGATATAGACGCCGTTCGCGTAGCCGCGCGGATCCCAGGAAGCGAAAGTCGTGCCGGGTTCGATGGCGACGGAGGCCACCTGGCGGCCGCGCAGTTCATAAATACGGATGGTCCCCGCGGCATCCTGAGGATTGGCGTACTGGAAGACGGCGAAATCGTTCTTATTGTCGCCGTTGGGCGTCACGAAGCGGTTGACGCCCGTGAAGGAAAAGCCCTGCGGCGCGATGGGGGAGGCGACGCCGGCGCTGACGAGGAAAAGCGCCAATCCGACGATCTTATGCAGCATTCCCGGGAGTATATAGGGAAGATGCGAAGAGGATGTTACAGGGTTGCGAAATCCCCTGGAAACGCGCCGTTACTTGAGGATGACGATCGTGCCGGTGAAGGACTGCCCCTCGCCCTCGAGCTGATAGATGTAGATGCCCCCGGGCAGGGCGGCGCCGGGCTTCCATTCCAGGGTGTTCTGCACGGGACCGGGGGCAAGCTCCGAGACGACGACGCGTCCGCGCAGGTCGAGGATGCGGCCGGTGACCTTCGCGTCGCGGGGGTTGTCGAAGGTGAAGACGGCCGTGTCGTTCTTGCCGTCGCCGTTGGGCGTGACGAAGCGGTTGGAGAGGCCCGCCAAGTTGAAGGCGAAGCCCGCGACGCGCTCGACGGAGCGGAGCTGATACTGGCCGAAGTACTTCGTCTCCAGGAACACGTTCTGGGAGAGCGTATCGACCTTGCCGTACAGCTGCAGCCAGCGCGCCCCGTTCCACCAGTACACGCTGGCGTTCTGGGGACCGGCGGCGGCGCCCGTAAAGGAGGGGGAAAGCGAGCTGCCGGAGATCTCGTAGTGCATGCGCACCGTGCCCATGCCGTCGAGTCTGAAGTTGGGGTCGTGGATCAAGCCTCCGCGATAGGCCTTGAAATCGAGGGACTTGTACACCCGGCCGCCCAAGTCCTGCGGGCGGCTCGACACGATGATGGCGTAGGCGCTCGCCGAATCGCCGGCCGAGCCGACGAACGGCGCGATCTCCGCGGCGGGGATGCGGAAGTAGCTCTGATCGTCGGGGGCCACGACGAAGCCCTCGAGGGTCGCCGCCGAGCGGATCAGCGAGCGCCCGGACAGGGACAGGTCGGAACCGGTGCTCTCCGAGCGCACCGTGTAGTAGGGCGCGGTCGCCACGGCCGGGCCCGTCCAACTCGCCGTCCCCGTCGAGAGCGAGGCGACCTCGGCCCAGGTCCCGAGAACGATCGTCGACGCGCGGTAGACGCGATAGGAGGTCAGTTCGCCGATGGACGGAGCGGAGGGATCGACGAAGCCCGTCAGGTCGTCGTAGCGCACGACGGGCAGCCAACGGATCGTCACGCTGCCGGCTGACGAGCTGATGTCGATGCCGTACGGCGTCTGCGCCA
The DNA here is from genome assembly GCA_016182905.1 of Elusimicrobiota bacterium. Taxonomy (NCBI): domain Bacteria; kingdom Pseudomonadati; phylum Elusimicrobiota; species Elusimicrobiota bacterium. The sequence goes on along the minus strand of JACPFR010000006.1, from coordinate 16,382 downwards.
GGCGTGGGATGATGTCGGCCGTGACGCTCGCCGACGGAGGGCTCTCCAGGGGCAGTCCCGGTCCGGAGGGAGCGCCCTTGTCCACCGCGCCGATGCGCAGGGCATAGGTCCCGTACGGCAGCCCCCCGATGAGCGCGCTCGTCGCGGACGCGGACGCCGTGCTCGACCAGGCGTCGGCGAAGTCGCGCGGGACCGTCGAATCGAGGGAAATCCGGTAGTAGTCCAGGTCGTAGGCCGTCCCCGAGCTCCAGGTGACCGTGAAGGTCGAAGCGCCTGTCTGAACCGCGGCCAGCCCCGACGGCGCGGGAGGGACCGCGTCGTAGATCAGCGCGAACGCCTGGCCGCCCGGCGTCACGGCCTTGACGTCCGCGTCCGAGATCAGGCCGGCCGAGTCCGTGCTCGTGATCAGAGCGTACACAGTGGCCCCCGGCTCGAGCCGGGTCAGGAGCAGGAAGTCCTGCGCCCCAGGCGAGCCGGGCGCGGGGGGGACCGCGCTGACCGACGGCGCGGGCAAGGAGCGAACGTCCATGGCGCCGCCCCACCACGCCGTCGTGCTGCCCCCGACGTCGTCCACCGAGAAGGTGGCGATGCGGATCGCGTAGCCCGCCGCCGGCGACGGCACGCCGAGGGCGTTCGAGTTGGAGTCCGGCGCCGTCCACTGCAGCAGCAACTGCCCTTCCGCGCCCGGCAGACCGACGAGGTCGGTGACGGGCGCGGGAGGCCAGATGTCGCGCGGAGTGATGCTGACGGCGAGGGAGTCCGGGGCGGCCAGGGCGCGCTCCGCCGTCAGGGCCGTGAGACACGGTCCCGCGACGGCCGCTCCGAGGAGGGCCGCGATCAGCCTCAGCCGTCTGAAGAGACTAGGGTCCACTGGACTCCGTTTCGATCAACAGCTTCACCGGCGCGTCGAGCCAGAAGCCGCTCGTCAGCCCCGACCGGATCATCGCCGCGTACTTCCTGCCTTTGTGCTTTTCCTCGTCCGGGACCGCCACGATCACCGAGGCCTGCCCGATCTCCGAAGCCCCCACGGTCACGACGTCGGTCTTCAGGCGTATCCAGGACGCATCCGGAACGGGCTCATACCCCTCCGGCATCTGGAAGCGGCTGTCCCAGGCCGCCACCTCCAGCCGCAGGCTCAACGCGTCCGCCGCGTAATTGGCGATGCGGATGGACTTCTTCGCCTCCTTGCGCGCGTCCCACGCTTTTCCGACGGGCACGCCGGTCAGGTACAGCTCCCGGGGCGTCACGTCGAAATCCAGCTGCTGCATGGCCTTCTTCTTCTTCTCCGCCTTGATGCTTTCCGGCCCCGGACCGATCGAGATCCGCACGCGGTTCTCGACGGCCACGCCGAACAGCCCGCCTCCGCCCTTGGCCTTGACGGTGACCTGGAAATGACGCCCCGTGAGAGCGGGGTCGTCCGGGATCGTCAGGAGCAGGTCGAAGAAGCCCACCGCCTTAGGTCCCAAGGTCAACCTGTCCGGCATGGCCTTCATCCATGACGGGTCCGGTATCGGCTCGTAGCCTTCGGCTAGTCGCGCCTTAAGAGGCTTCTCGAACTCGACGACCACCTCGGTCTGGGCGTCCCCGCGGTTCTCCACGCCGAACGGCACGCGCGCGGCCTCGCGCAGGTTGTAGGTCCTGCCCGGCTGCGCGCTTTCCAGGATGACGTCCCCGAAACGCGCCGACAGGCCGATCTTCGCCTGCGCCGGTCCCGGCGGCCGAAGCGCCGCGAGCAGCGCCGCGATCAATAGTCGCCTCATCAGTTCGGCCCTCCTCCCGTGACCGTGATCTGCACGAGCTTCGCGGTGAGGTCGGTCGTGGTCGGCGGCAGCGTGAACTTGAGCCACAGATGCGCCCGGCTGGCCGGCCCGTCCACCGTGAACGTCGGCAGGGCGTCCATCGTCTTGTAGCCCGCGTTCGCCGCCAGCAGCACGTACTGCACGTCGCCGCTGCCCTCGGTGCCCACGCCCGCCGACGCCGTGCCCAGCACGTCGCTGCCCGTCGCGCCCGGCACCGTCCCGGTGAACGCTCCCGACAGCCCCGCCAGCGTCGCCGCGTTCGTCACGCTCGTATCGCTGAACACCGCCCACGCCTTGAGCGCGTCGTTCTCGTTCGTCGCCGTGTTCGCGTCCAGCGTCCAGCCCCCGGACAGCACCGACGCCGCGATGGTCAGGTCCGTCGCCGCGTAGCTGCTGTTGACCTGCACCGTCGCCGGGCTCACCGTGAAGGTGCTGCCGCTCAGGTTCACCGTACCCAGGTTCAGCACCACCAGCGCCGTGTCGATGTCCACCGCGTAAGCCGCGCCCGGCACGATCGTCACCGTCAACGAGTCGCTCGCGTCAGCCCACGCCGTTCCCGCCAGCCCCAGGCTCAGCGCCAGGGCTCCCAGCCACCGTCTGCCTTTCGTTCTCATTCTCTTCTCCTTGTGCGTCATGATTTACGGGTTCGGGTCGGGGTCCGGATCCCGAACCGCACGTGCGAATATGCGTATCTCCTGCGCCGCCCCGTTGGTCGTCGCCAACGGGGTCGCGATCTTGTGCCAAAGCGTGCGCGTGCCGCCGACGGGCACCGTGACGCAGGTCCCGCCGCCCAGCGCGAAGACCGCCGCCGTGCAGGCCTGCTCGGCGTCGGCGAGCCTGTCCTCGGCGGCGAAGTCGCCGAGCCCGGGCTCGGCCGGGGCGATCAGGCTCCACAGCGCGTAGCGGTCCACGCCCGGGGTCGAGCCGACCGTCCAGAGGCTGCCCGGCGTCACCGTCGTCACCCGGAGGAGGTAGGTCTCCTTGACGTTGCCGGTGTTGGTGAGCACCGTCGAAGTGGTGATCAGTATCGTCGCGTTCATGGGGGTAAGTCCCGGCAAGGTGATCGTGCGCGTCGACATCTCCACGCCGAGCGCCAGCGGCACCATCGTCGAGCCCGCCGCCGCGTAGTTGACCGCGCCGGCCGAGTTGATCGTGCCCACGCGGTAGTAGTAGGTGACCTCGCCGCGCAGGGAGTCCACGGTCAAAGTGGAGAGGGCGACATTGGGAGTTTGAGAGGACGTCCAGAGAGGGGTGAAGTCGGGGCGTGTGGACACTTCGAGGCGGTAGCCGGCGGCGGAATTCGACGAGGCGTCCGGCGGGGCCAGCGCCAGCGGCAGCCAGTTGACGATCATGCTGGTCACGTCGATCCGGTAGACCGTGCTGCCGCTCGCGAGCTTGGTCAAGGTCGCCGTCGACAGCGCGGTCTGCGCGTAGACCGTAGCGCTGCCCCACAAGGCGCCCGTGCGCAGGAAGTAGGTCGTGTTGGGGTCGAGGGACTGCGGCGCCAGGCGTACCGCCTGGGACAAGGTCGCCGAGGCGTACAGCACGCCGCTGAAATCCGCCATCGTCGACGCCTCGACGACGTAGCCGTCCGCGTTCACGAGCCCATACTGCACGCCGACGCTCGACAGCCCCACGGTGAAGATCGCCGGGCTGCTCGGAGGCAGGAGCTCCGGCCAGTCCACGAGCGAGTCGGGATCGTTCTCGTAGGCCGGCCCCCTGCGCGGGCCGCGGGCGGCGCGCATCGTGACGCGCGAGGCCGGATCCAGCGCCGCACCCGACACGTTGACGCCGGTCGTCGCATCCTCGAAGTTCGCCAAGGTGATCGTCGAGACGAAGGTTCCGCCCAGGAAGTGGATCGCGGTAGCGCCCGAGGAGAGGCCGCGGAAGGTGACCGAATCGACTGTAAGGCTGAACAAGGCGCCCTGAGTCGATACTTCTATGCCGCGCGCGGCCCCGCTGAAGGTGACGCTGCCCAAAGTCACGACGCCCGCATTACCCGGGTTCAGCGCCAGACCCCGGCCCAGGGCGGGGGAGGTCAAAGCGCTGGTCGCGAGCGTCAGGTTGACGCTGCCGCCCGCCAGGGCCAGGGCGGAGCCGGCCGTGTTCGTCGCGATGAAGACGGAGCCGCCGATCACGGTTCCTGTCGAGCCCGATATGAAGGCGGCGGTGGAGCCCTCGACATAAGAGTCCAGGATGGTGTTGGAGGAAGAGGCGGCGACGTAGAGGCCGTAGCGGCCCGCCGTGACCGACGCGGAGGTCATGGTGCTGAGGATGACGGTGTTGTAGTCGGCGCCGGTGTCCAGGCGGGCTCCGTAGCCGGCCGGGTTCAGCATCCGGGAGCCCGTCACCGTGTTGCCGTCGGAGGCGGTGACCCAGAGCGACGCGTAGGCGGCGGCGTTGGAGACCATGGTGCTCTGGGTGATGACGTTGCCGTTCGCGCCGGTCGTGAGGCCGGCGCCGTAACCCGCCAGGTTCTGCATGTAGGAGCTCGTCACCGTGTTGCTGACGGAGGCGACGATAGCGAGCGCGACATCGCCCGCGCCGCCGGCGATCATGGTGCTCAGGCTGACGGCGTTGAAATCGGAACCGAGGTTCAGGCGGGCGCCTTCACCGGCCAGGTTCTGCGCGTAGCAGCCCGTGACCGCGTTCCAGTCGGCGCCGCTGAGGTGGAGAGCGTAGGTGGCCGCGCCGCCGGAGACCATGGTGCTCTGGCTGAGGGTGTTGTAGTCGGACCCGGTGAACAGGACGGCGGAGGTCCCCGCGATATTCTGGATGTAGGAGCCGGCCACCGTGTTGCTGTCGGAGCCGTTGACATAGAGGGCGTAGCGCGTCGAGATGTTGGAGACCATGGTGCTGAGGCTGATGGTGTTGCCGTCGGCTCCGCTCAGGTTGGCGCTGTAGCCCCCCAGGTTCTGCATGTAGGAGCCCGTCACCGTGTTGCTGCCGGCGCCGGTGAGAAAGAGCGCGGAGAAGTTCAGGCTGTCGGCGACCATGGTGCTCTGGCTGATGACGTTGAAGTCGGAGCCGGCGTCCAGGTGGAGGCCGCCGCCCACCGTCGACAGGTTCCTCATGTAGGAGCCCGTCACCGTGTTGCCGTCGGAGGCGACGACGTGGAGTCCGTAGTACAGCGCGGCGCTGGAGACCATGGTGCTCTGGATGACGGCGTTGTAGTCCGAGTCGGCGGAGAGATAGGCGGCGTCGCCGGCCAGATTTTGGACGTAGGAGCCCGTGACCGTATTGTGCTCGGCGCCTAGGAGGTGGAGCGCGTAGGACGCCGCGCTCTTGGCCTGCGCGCTGCTGTAGGACACGACGGTCATCGTGGAGCCGTCGAGCCAGATGCCGTGCGCGCCCCACACGGTCACCGAGCTGTAGCGGACGGCGCTCCAAGAGCTGATGCGCACGCCCGCCGCGTAGATGCCGAGGCTCCCGCTCGTGCTCACCGAGACGCTCGACAGCTGGACATGGGAAGATGACGCGAAGACGCCATACGGGATGTTCTGGTCCACGCGGATGTCGAGGCCCAGCACGTTGACCGAGGCGTTCTTGATGACGAACGCCGCCGTGGACGAAGCCGGCGGGTCCAGCAGCGCCGGCGAGCCCACGGCCGGGTCCGTGAAGATCGAGATCGACGAGCCGCCCATGGTGAAGCCTTCCACCAGCACCTGCTCGCCGTAGGTCGCCCCGTCGCGGATGACCACGCACGAGTGGCCGGTCAAAGTCGACGGCAGGGCCGCCACGCCCGCCGAGATGGTCGCGTACGCCCGCCCCGCGCCCACGTTCCTGGTCACCACGCAGCCCGGGTAAGAGGAATCCTCCCAGTACACGAGCGAGTTGGGGTCGTTCTCATAGTCCTGACCCGTGCGCGCGCCGTAGTGGGCGTTCATCGTGATGCGCGACGCGGGGTCCAGGGCCGCGGCGCTCACGTTGGCGCCGACGCTCGCGTCCTCGAAATTGGCGAGCGTGAAGGTGGAAGTGAAGGTCCCGCCCAGGAAGTGGACGGCGGTGGCGCCCGAGGCCAGGCCCCGGAAGGTGACCGAGTCGACCGCGAGCGTGAAGAGCGCGCCCTGCGTGGATATCTCGATGCCGCGCGCCGCGCCCGCGAAGGTCACGCTTCCGAGGCTCACGACGCCGACATTGCCCTCGTTGAGCGCCAGCCCGCGGCCCAGGGAGGGGGCGAGCAAGGTGCTGGTCGCGAACGTCAGGTTGACGCTGCCGCCCGCCAACGCCAGGGCGGAGCCGGCCGTGTTCGTCGCGACGAAGACGGAGCCGCCGATGATAGTCCCCGTCGAGCCCGAGATCAGGGCGGCCGTCGAGCCCTGGATGTAGGAGCCGTGCACGGACACGGTCGACGCGGCGGTCAGCGTCAGGCCGACGCCGCCGGCCGTGATCGTCGAGAGGCTGATCGTGTCGTAGATCCCGTAGATCTCGAGAGCGTCGCCGGCGGCGTTCGAGATCACGCAGCCGGCGATGTCGCTGAAATCGGCGTTGTCGAGCAGGAGCCCGCGGTAAGCGGCGGCCGCGCTCGTGAAGGTGCTTTGGCTGAAGGCGTTGAAGTTCGAGGCGTTCGAGATGTAGGCGCCGGCGCCGTTCTCGCCGCCAGCGTACGACTGCAGGACGGTGTTGCGGGACGCCGCGTCCATGAGCAGGCCGACGCGATTGACGCCCGCGGAGATCATCGTGCTGAGGACGACCGTGTTGCGGTTCGCTCCGGAGACGAGCCCGGCGGCGTTGCCGCTTGGATTACTCGCGAGGCTGCCCGTGATCGTGTTCGACGAGGCGCCGTTCAGGTAGAGAGCGTAAGCGGCGCCGGAGTTGCTCGCCATCGTGCTCGCGCTGATCGTGTTGAAGACGGCGCCGGCATCGAGGACGGCGGCCGAGCCCGCCGCGTTGCCGATATAGCTTCCGGCGATCGTGTTCGACGAGGCGCCGGACAGGAAGAGCGCGTAGCCGCCGGAGGCGGTCGACATCGTGCTCAAGCTGATCGTGTTGTAGGCCGCGCCCGCGTCGAACACGGCCGCGGTTCCGCCCGGGTTGCGCGCCGTGACCGACGTGAACGCGTTGGAAGAGGCGCCGTTGGCGTAAAGCGCGTAGTAGGACGCGCTCGCCGCCTGGACCGTGCTGAAGGAGACCTCGGTCTTCCGCGCAGTCGAGTCGAGCCACAGGCCGTGCGCGTTTCCCACGGCGATGCTGCTGCCGCTCACGGCGCTCCATGAGCTGATCCTGACGCCCGCCGCGTAGAGGCTCGCGCCCCCGCCGACGGTCACGGAGCTGAGCGTCACGTGGCTCGAGGACGCGCTGATGCCGTAAGGGACGCTCTCCGCGACGACGACGTCGAGGCCCGTCACGTTGACCGAGGCGTTGGCGATCAGGAAGGCCGCCGTGGACGACGCGGGAGGCGAGACCACCGGCCGAAGGCCGGACGCCGGATCGGCCATGATCGTGATCGACGAGCCGTTGTTGGTGAAGTTCTGCACCGTCACCTGCTCGGCGTAGGTCGCCCCGTCGCGTATGACCACGCAGGAATGCCCGGTCAAGGACGAGGGCAGAGAGTCGAGAGCCTGAGTGATCGTGGTGTAGAGGCCGTTCGTCTTGTGGACGTTGCGCGTCGTGGTACAGCCGGGATACGCCTCGGTGTCGACGAGGACGGCGTACGGCCCATAGCTGTCGTTCTCCGCCCGGTCGGCGGCGCTGAAGACCACCTGGTTGGTCGCGGCGCAGGGGGAAGAGCCGGCGCAGGTCGCCGGGCTCGTGGAACGGGTGAAGTCGAGACGGTAGGCCGTCAGCGTCTCCAGGCCGGTCGAGCCCTCGTTGCCGGTCAGCGCGACATAGGGGGACGCCGTCGCGACCGTGGCGACGGCGACGCGCCAGCTGGCGCCCGCGTCCGTCGTGTAAGACACGCTGTAGGCCGAGCCGGGGAAGACGACGTCGTCGATCCACGCGCTGTCCTGGCCAAGACTGAGCGTCCCGTCCTTCACGTAGCTCCAACGGAAAGTATGCGTGCCCGCCGTCACGTCGATCGAGGCCTGCCCCCAGGCGACCGTGCCGCTCCACGCGGCCTGGAGCTGGCCGTCGATGTAAAAGCGCAGGAAATCGAAGTCGGCCTCGGAGCTGACGCGCCGGAAGAAGGTCAGCGAGCCCGCGCGCACGCGGCGCACCAGCTCGACGCCCGTCGACTGGCCGTGCGTGATGGTCCCCGCGCGCAGGCTGAAGGCGCCGCTGTTGGCCGAGTCCGCCGTCGCGTACCACGCCGCCGGGCCGGTGGAGATCCAGCGCTCCGGCAGGCCGCTCTCGAAGCGATCGGAAGCGAGGCTCGGGCGCGTGCTCAGGCCGCTGAGGAAATCCTGCACGGATATCTGGACGGTGACGCCCGAGGCGAGGCGCAGCGGCGCGCCTTCCGCCAGCGGCGCGCCCCCGAGGTCGAGCGCCGCGAAGCCCGACAGCACGGGCGTGCTCGGGTCGAAGCGGAAAGGGCCCAGGTCGCGGGTCGCGCCCGCCGTGTCCGAGAGCGTGAAGGGCTTGACGTGCAGGTAGAAGGCCGCGCCGCCGGCGGGGGGGCCGGTGCTCAGAATGCCTGAGTTCCACACGGGCTCCGCGTCGTTGAAGGCGTGCGTGGCGCTCGCGTCGAAGACGTAGCGGTAGTAGCCGGCGCCGGCGAAGGAGGACGAGAAGGTGAACGAGCTTGTCGCGTACCAGGTGCCGGTGGAGCGTATCGAGACGACGTCGTTCGCGTTCGCGCTCACCGCGGTGTCGACGAGCACCGCGTAGGGGCCGTAGATCGCGTTCGCCGCGAGGTCGCCCGCCGCGAACAGGACCTGGTTGGTGGCCGCGCAGGGCGCGACGCCGGCGCAGGTCGCCGCGTTCTGAGAGTCGACGAAGGCCGGGATGACGGCCGAGAGCGTCTCCAGGGCCGTCGAGCCGTGCGCCGCCGTGTAGGTCATCGAGGCGACGGCGGGCGTCAGGCGCTGCACCGAGGCCGCCCCGGCCAGGCTCGTGCCCGCGTAGAGGCGCCCCGAGAAAGCCGCCAGCGCCGGAATGCTCTGCGACGTCCCGTCGTAGGCCCGCTTCCAGGCGGTGCCGTCGAAGACCAGCAAGTCGCCCTGGCCCGAGGACCCGCCGACGCCCGCGTAGAGCAGGCCGTTGAAGACGCCCAGGCTCTCGACGTTGGTCGTCGCGCCGTCGTGCGAGACGCTCCAGTCCGCCTGCTCGCAGGCCGCCGGCAGGCCCGTGGCCTTGGGGTCGCAGACCAGTATGTCGCCCTCGCCCGCGTCGTCGCCCATGGCCGCGTACAAGCGGCCGCCGTAGACCGCGAAGGCGTTGACCTTGTCGAGGGCGCCGTCGTAGCTGGAGGTCCAGGACCGGCCGTCGAAGACCATGACGTCGCCCGCGCCGTTGCTGTAGACCGAGCCGAAGCCCGCGTAGAGGCGGCCGGAGAACTCGACGAGCGCCGTCGCGGCGTAGGCCGAGCTGTCGTAGGCGACCGACCAGTCCCCGCTCTCGCAGGAGGAGGCGGCGCCCGTGAGCGCGGGGTCGCAGACGAGCACGTCTCCGTTTCCGGAGGTGTCGCCCTGCCCGGCGTAGAGCCTGCCGCCGTAGGCGGCGAGGGCCCCGATCTGGTAGGCCGACCCGTCGCGGCTCAGAGACCAGGTCGTCCCGTCGAAGACGTCAATGTCCCCGTTGCCGCCGGTGCCGCCGTAGCCGGCGTAGAGCCGGTCGTTGAAGACGAATAGAGCGTCCACCCGGTAGTTGGCGTTATCGCGAGACAGCGTCCAATCCGCCGTCTCGCAGTCCGTGGGCGACCCGCTCAACGCCGGGTCGCAGGCGTACACGTCACCGTCGCCGAAGCCGTAGCCCTGCCCCGCGTAAAGACGATCGCGGAATACGGCCAGGCTCTCGAAGCTGTCGTTGAGCGTCGCGGAGCTCGCCGCCGCGGCGAAGGCGGCCCAGCTCGCGCCCCCGTCGGTCGAGTAGATCACGCCGAAGCCGCCGGACGGCGCCGGAGACTCGCCCGCCGAGGCGCTCGTCGCGACGTGCAGGCCGCTGAGCGGGTCCTGCACTTGGATCTGCACCGTCACCCCCGCGAAGAGGTCGACGAGTTGGGTCTCGCCCATGAGCCCGCCCGTGGAGCTCACGACGCGGTACGCGCTGAAGGCGGGCGAGACGGAGTCGCGCCGATACGGTCCGAGCGCGCGCGGCGCCCCGGAGGCGTTCGCGATATTGTACGGGAGGACGTGCAGATAGTATTGGGTTCCCGGCGCGGCCGCCTCGAAGACCACGGGGCCGTCGGCGCCGTTCCACAGGGTCTCGCTCTCCGTCCAGGAATGCGAGGGGGAGGTCGTCCAGGCGCGGCGGTAGGAGGACGCGTTGGCGAAGGTCGAGACGAAGGTGAAGGTGGCGTAGCTCACCCAGGCGCGCGTCGACGGCCCGGAAACCGCTCCCGCGTCGGGCGTGGTCGCCACGATGACGGCGTAGGGGCCCGCCCAGCGCGCGTTGCCCGCGGCGTCCATGACCGTGAAAGCGACCTGATTGGTGGCGCCGCAGGGATAGCCCCCGCCGCAGGTCTCGGTGTTGGTCGAGTTGGCCAAGGTCGGCAGGACGGCCGAGAGCGTCTCCAGAGCGGTGGAGCCGTCGGCGCCGGTGACGGTCGAAGACGAGACCAGCGGGGCGAGAAGATAGACGTCGGCGGCGGCGTCGCCCGCGTAGAGCCGGCCGTTGAAGGACTTCAGGGAGCGCAGCGACGTGGGCAGCCCGGCGACCGTGACCCAGGAGGCGCTGGAGCGCGTCAAGACGGTCGTGTTCAAGGCCGAGGCGTAGAGCTGGCTCCCGAGTCGGCCGAAGTAGACCGTGTTGTTGCCGGAGTACTCCTGGACCCAGTCGCCGCTCTCGCAGAGCTCGGCGCGCCCGGAGAGCGAGGGGTCGCAGGCATAGATCCAGGTACTGCCGCCCAGGAACAGCCGGCCGGCGTGGGCGACGTGGTCGCCGCCGTTCGGCGTCGGCGCACCGGCGTCCGTCCAGTCGCCCGCGTCGCAGACGTCCGCTGCCCCCGTCGCGCCGGGCGTGCAGGCGAACAGCTTCAAGCCGGCGCCTACGTCCATCTGGACGTAGAGCGCGCCGTTGAACACCGTCAAGCCGTAGGCGTTGGGGCCGGTGCCGTCGCGCGCGATCGACCAGTCCGCGGCCTCGCAGGTCGACGCGTCGCCGGTCGCGGCCGGGGCGCAGACCAGCAGGTCGCCCGCGCCCGTCGCGCCGGCCTGGGCCGCGTAGAGGCGCCCGCGGAACTCGGCCAGGCTCAGCATGTAATTCTGCGCGCCGTTGTAGGAGACGCTCCACGTCGTCCCGTCGAAGACCTCGACGTCGCCCTCGCCCGCGTCGTTGCCGTAGCCGGCGTAGAGCCTGTCGTTGAACACGGCGAAGGAGGCGACCTCGTCGTTGCTCGTGTTGCGTGAGAGGCTCCAGTCCCCCGTCTCGCAGGTCGCCGCGTTCCCCGTGGCCGCGGGGTTGCAGGCGTAGACGTCGCCGTCGGACGTTCCTTGACCGATGCCCGCGTACAGGCGGTCGCGGTACACGGCCAGGCGCGACGTGTTGTTGGCGTCGGAGTACGAGAGCACCGGGGCGCCCAGCGCGCTCCAGGTGCGACCGGCGTCCGTCGAGAAGACGACGCCGGGACCGCCCGAGGCGGGCGGCCCGCCGGGGAAGGCGCCCGTGCTCAGCAGGAGCCCGCTCATGGTATCCTGGAGACGGATCTCCACGGTCGCGCCGGCGAGCAGGTCGATGGCCTGGCTCTCGCCCATGAGCCCGCCGCTGGAACTGTAAAGACGGAACTGCGAGGCGACGGGCGGCGCGCCGTCCGACCAGAACGGTCCCATATCGCGCGGCGTCCCCGAGCTCCCGGCGAGGTTGTAAGGCAGGACGTGGAAGTACCAGTTCTGCCCCGCGGGGGCGGCCTGCAGAGCGATCCCCGCGGAGGGATTCCAGAGCGTCTCGGCCTCAGTCCAGGTGTGCGCGGCCGAGGTGTCCCAGACGTAGCGGTAATAGGCCGCCGAGACGAAAGGGCTCGCGAATGACATCGTGCTCGTCGCCAGCCACGTCCCCGTGGAGGGGCCGACGACCTCGCCCGCGCTCGGCGTCGTGGAGACGATGAGCGCGTAGGGTCCGAAATGAGAGACGGAGCCGGCGAGGTCGACGACCCCGAAGAGGACCTGGTTGCGCGCCGAGCACGGGAACGCGCCGCCGCAGGCCGTCGCGGCGGTCGAGCCCGACAAGGTCGCGATGAGCGCCGAGGCGCTTTGCGCCGCGATCGTGCCGTCGGCGCCGGTGACCGTCATCGAGGAGACCCGCGGCGCCAGGCGCAGGACGACGCCGTCGGGAGAGACGTCGCCTTGTCCCGCGTAGAGGTCCCCCGAGAACGGCATGAGAGCGTAGATGTTCTCCTGGAGGCCGTCGAACACCGGCTTCCAGGCGCCGCCGGCGCGGACCAAAATGTCCCCGTTGCCCGCCGCGCTCCCCAGCCCGGCGTAGAGGAAGCCCTTGTAGGCGCGCAGGCTCGAGACGGAGGCGGCCGCGCCGTCGTAGTCGAGGCTCCAGTCCCCGCTCTCGCAGGCGTGGGGCTGGCCCGTCAAAGCCGGGTCGCAGACGTAGATGTCGCCTTGGCCCGTCGCGGCGCCCATCGCGGCGTAAAGGCGTCCGCCGAAGGCCTCGAGGGCGTGCACGCGGGCGGCCGCGCCGTCGCGGCTGAGGCTCCAGTCGCCGTTCTCGCAGGCGAGCGGGTCCCCGACGGTCCGCGGACGGCAGACGTAGACGTCGCCTGCGTCGCTGAAGTTGCCCTGTCCGGCGTAGAGCAGGCCGTTGAAGACGGCGAGCGAATGGAAGGAGTTGCGCCCGCCGTCGTAGGACAACGACCAGTCGGCGGGGTCGCAGACGGCGGACGCGCCGGTCTTCGCCGGGTCGCAGACGAGCACGTCGCCTTCCCCGACTTGGACGCCGATGCGGGCGGCGTACAGCTTCCCTTTGTACGCCGACATGGCTCCGATGCCGTACCCCGCGCCCAAATTGCTGTCGAAGCTGCTCGTCCAGGAGGCGCCGTCGAAGACCTGGATGTCGTCCTGCCCGAGGCTGTTGCCCAGGCCCGCGTAGAGCCGGCCCTGGAACACGGCCAAGGAGTTCACCGCGGCGTGCGCGTTGTCGCCGCTGAGCGCCCAATCGCCCGCCTCGCAGACGCCGGGCAGGCCCGTCGCCGCGGGGCTGCAGGCGTACACGTCGCCGTTCCCGGCGGCGGTCCCCTGTCCGGCGTAGAGGCGGCCTTGAAAGACCTCCAGCGACAGGAAGGCGGACGCCGCGCCCGCGTAGCTCGCGGCCGAGGAGAAGCCGATCCAGGAGGCACCCCCGTCGTTGGTGTACAGCGCCCCGGCGCCGCCGGGTGCCGCGGCCGCCTCGCCGGGAACGGCGAAGGTGGACAGGAGAAGTCCGCTGAAGGAGTCGGAGACGGCCGTCAGGAAGACGGTGGCCCCGCCGGACAGAGCCGTCAACTGCGCTTCCCCGAGCACACCCCCGGTGGAGCTGATGTGGCTGAAGCCGGAGCCCGCGGGACCCACGGCGTCGAGCCAGAAAGGTCCGAGCACGCGCGGCGGACCGGAGGAGTCGACGACGTTGTAGGGCAGGACATGGAGATGCCAGTCCTTGCTGTCCACCACCGCGGGCGCCGTCAAAGTGCCGGTCGCCGGCGACCAGAGCGGCTCCGTCCCGGTCCAGGCATGGGCGGCGGAGGTGTCCCAGTGGTAGCGGTAATACGCCGCGCTCGAGAAGGAGGACTCGAAGGGCACGCCCACGCCCGCGTACCAGGCGCCGGTGGAGAAAGGGGAGGCGACGTCCCACGCGCTGGGCGTGGTCGCGACGATGACGGCGTAAGGGCCGCTCTCGCGGATATTCCCGGCCATGTCCTCGGCGACGAACAGCACCTGGTTGGTCGCCGCGCAGGGCGCCGCCGCGGCGCAGGTCGAGCTGTTGGTCGAGAGGTTCAACTCCAGGTTCAGGATCTTCAAGGTCTCCGCCGCCGTCGAGGCGTCGCCGCCCGTGAGCGCCAGGTAGGGGGCCGCGCCCGCGGCCGTCGTCTGCACCACCGACCAGGTCGCACCCCCGTCCCGGGAGACGCGCGCGCTGAACGCGACGACCGGCGGCAGAGAGACGGCGTCGAGCCAGGCGGCGTCGGCGCCGGAGGTCTCCCAGCCGTTCTTGGAGTAGCGCCAGCGCAAGGTCGCGGTGCCCGGCGCCACGATGAAGGCGGACGGGCCCCAGAGGTACTCGCCGCTCCAACTCCCGCGCGTGCTTCCGTTGACCATGAACTCGAGGACGTCCTCGCCGTTCTCTGAGCTGACGCGGCGGTAGAAGGTCGCGCCGCCGCCCAAGGTCGTCAGTGGAACCTCCAGCCAGGTGGACTGGTCGGCGGCGATGCCTCCGGAGCGGGCCGCGAAGGTCCCGGCGTGGACGACGTCGCCCTGCACGGCCCAGGCCGCGTCCCCGCCCGTCGTCCAGCCCGCGGGCAGGACGCCATCCTCGAAGCCGACGACGCGCGAGACGGGCGACGCGCGCAGGCCGGCCAGCACGTCCGAAATCGTGACCTGGACCGTGACGCCGGAGCTCAGGTCGTTGTGCTGGATCTCCGCGAGCGCGCCGGCGGTGGAATTATAGGAGCGGAACAGCGAGGCTCCGGGCGGGGTTGCATCGCGCCAAAACGGGCCGATGTCGCGGGCGATGCCGGGGACCCCGCCCGCGTCGTAGGGCAAAGCGTGCAGATGCCAGTTCTGCCCTTCCGTCGCCGCCTGGACCGTGAGGGTGCCGGGCGGATCCCAGCGCGCCTCGCTGCCCGTCCAGGCGTGGCCCGCGTTGGCGTCGAAGAGCACCCGATAGTAGGCGGCTCCGTCGAAACTGGAGGAGAACGTGAACGAGCTCGAGGAGTACCAAGTCCCGGTGGACTGGGCGGCGACGATGGCGTCCGCCGCGGAGTAAGGGGCGACGTAGGTGGAGCCCGCGAGCGCGTAATGCGCCGCCGAGGCCAGGTTGAGCGAACCGACCCGGAAATAATACGTCGCGCCCCCGGGCAGGCTCAGGACGCTCAAGGTGCTGAGGCTCACGCCGAAAGTCTGCGAGGAACGGACGACGCCGCTGAAATCCGCGGCCGTGGAGGCCTCGAGAACGTAGCCCAGAGCCGAGTTCGAGGAGCCCTGCACCGCCGCGTCGGGCAGCGGGCCCCAGTTCGCCGTGACGCTGGAGACGAACACCGCGTGAACGCGCGCGGCGCTCACCGCCGGCGCCAAGGTCGCCGTCGTGGCCCCGTTGGACAAGGTCGAGAAGTTGCCGGCGGGGTCCGCCGTCCAGACGCGCAGGTAATGCGTCGTGTTGCCGCTCAGCCCGGCGAGCAGGTACTGCTGAAGGGCTCCGGGGAAGACGCCCGCGGTGGAGAGGCTTATTTGCGCCGCCGTGGTGGAGAAGGCGACGGCGGAATAGGTCGCGTGCTGGATGTAGAAGGACGAGCCGGCGAGGAGCGTCCCCGTGTCGCCGTCGTCGCCCGGCGCCGGCCAGGAGAGGAGCAAGGTCGTCGAACTGCCCTGCACCGCGGCCGCGGCCAGCTCGTCGACGGCGGAGGGGGGGACGCGCGCGTCGATGATCGCGAGATTGGCGTAGCCCGTCAAGGGCGCGCCGGAAGTACGCGCCATGCGCAGGTAGTAGCGGCCCGAGACGGTGTTCTCCGGGTCGAGCGCGAAGTCCCACTCTCCCTCCTGGCCGTCGGCGATCAGGTTCGGGTTGCTGGGCGTGGGGTCGCTCTCGACATAGGAGCCCGCGACGTCCGAGTTGGGCAGAAGAGTCGCCGCGAGCGTCGTGCCGTCCGCGGGCGCCGGGTTGTCGAAGAACACCCAATCCGAGTCGGCCGCGGACGGCGCGCCCTCCGTCGCGGGGGCGGGAGTGACCGTGCCCTCGACGAGCGCGTCGGCCTCAAGGCGCACGCGCCCCACGCCGCCGCCGCCGCCGCCCGCGCCGCCGGCGTTGCTTCCGCTCTTCGCGCCGGCGCTGCCCGCGCCTCCGCCGGACGCCGTGACGGTCGCGGCGTTGTTGAAGGAGAGCGCGCGGATGAGGACGCTGCCGCCGGAGCCCGCGCCGCCTCCGCCGTACGGCGAGTTGCTGTAGCTCCCGCCGTTGGACGCCGCGCCGCCGTTCGCGGCGATCGTGCCCGAATTGACGACGCTCGACGAGAGGATCAGGATGATGCCGCCGCCGGAGGCGCCGGCCGCGCCGTTTACGGGACCCTCGTTGCTGGCGCCGCCGCCGCCGCCGCCGGAGCCCAGGAACAGCTGCGACAGCGCGGCCGAGCCGTAAAGCCCGCCGCCGCCGCCGCCCGAGCCGCCGCTGTTCATCTTGAAGGTGGAGGCGCCGCCGCCCGCGCCGGTAAAGGCGCCGCTGCCGGCCGCGCCCCCGCGGCCCGTGCAGCCCTCGCAAGAGCCGCTGCCTCCGCCCGCGCTGCCGGCCGCGCCGCCGTTGCCGCCGGCGGCGTAGTTGCCCGCCCCGCCGCCGCCGCCCGCGACGACGCCCGTG